>CAYNGF010000114.1:0-10789 GCA_964396515.1 uncultured Paludibacter sp. | reverse complement strand
AGGAATCCGAACTTATCTACATTTTTTAGCGCAATGCCTGTTCCACGTGCCACTGCATGCAATGGATCTTCAGCAATATAAAAAGGAATATTGATTTTGTCGGTAAGACGTTTGTCAAGACCACGCAACAGCGCGCCACCACCTGCAAGATATATTCCACGCTGTACAATATCGGCGTATAATTCAGGTGGAGTTTGTTCTAAGGCGCTTAATATTGCTGCTTCAATCTTCGAAATTGATTTTTCAAGACAGTGAGCTATTTCCTGATAGGATACAGGTACCTGCATTGGCAATGCGGTCATTCTGTTTGGACCGTGGACAATGTAATCATCGGGAGCATCTTCCAAATCGGTAAGAGCAGCGCCAACATTAATTTTTATAAGTTCTGCTGTACGTTCGCCCACTTTTATATTATGCATACGACCCATGTATTCTACAATATCCAAAGTGAGGTCGTCGCCGGCAATACGGATAGATTTATTGGACACTATGCCGCCCAACGAGATAACAGCAATTTCGGTAGTTCCTCCACCTATATCCACAATCATACATCCGGTTGGAGCTTCTACATCGATACCAATCCCGATAGCTGCAGCCATAGGTTCGTAAATCATGTAAACTTCGCGTCCGCCGGCATGCTCCGAAGAGTCGCGTACGGCTCGAATTTCAACTTCGGTACTACCTGATGGAATACAAACCACCATTTTTAGCGATGGAGTAAAAAAGCGACTTTTTGAGGGAATCATTTTTATCATTCCCCTGATCATAAGTTCGGCAGCGTAGAAGTCGGCAATTACACCATCACGCAGTGGTCTAACCGTGCGAATTCCCTCGTTTTCCTTACCCTGCATCTGCCGGGCTTTTTCGCCAATGGCAATCAGTTTGTCGGTGCGTTTGTCGAGCGCAACCACCGAAGGTTCGTCAACAACAATTTTATCGTTATGAATGATTATGGTATTTGCCGTACCCAAATCAATTGCAATTTCCTGTGTAAATGAAAATAAACCCATGTGTGTTAATTATTTCGTGTTATTTATGAACAAGGAATAAAGATTGAAAGAATATAGAATTTATGTAAAAGCTATTTATGTAAAAGCTTAAAAAACACAGTTTAGTATCTATTGTCCTTGTTCTTTATTCTTTTATCTTCGTTCTATTTAATGTTTAAAATGTCTGTAACCTGTCATTACCATTGCCATGCCTTTTTCGTTGCATGTGTTTATCGATTCCTGATCCTTTACTGAACCTCCCGGTTGAATAACAGCAGTTATTCCAGCCTCAGAAGCAATCTGTACACAATCTGGGAAAGGAAAAAACGCATCCGAAGCCATTACTGCTCCTTCAAGATTGAAGTTAAATGAACGGGCTTTTTCAATTGCCTGTTCAAGTGCATCAACTCTTGATGTTTGTCCTACGCCACTCGCGCACATTTGTTTGTTTTTTGCCAGTACAATAGCGTTCGATTTGGTGTGTTTCACAATTTTGTTGGCAAAAAGCATATCTTCAATTTCCTGCTCAGTTGGTGCTTTTTCAGTAACTACTTTCAGGTCTTCTTCAGTTTCAGTATGCAAATCTCTGTCTTGTACTAAAACACCATTAAGCAAGGAGCGATATTGAACTTTTTCAGGTCTTATATTTTTAAGAATCAGAATAATTCTGTTTTTCTTCTGGCTAAGAATTTCAAGCGCGTCGAGGTCATAATCAGGAGCGATGACCACTTCAAAGAAAATTTTATTCATTTCAGAAGCAGTTTCCTTGTCGATTATAGCATTGGTAATCAGCACTCCACCAAAAGCAGAAACCGGATCACCGGCTAAAGCATCTGTCCATGCATCCACAAGTTTTGGGCGCGATGCAATGCCACATGCGTTGTTATGTTTTAGAATGGCAAATGTTATATCTTCGAAGTCGTTTATCAGATTGATAGCAGCATCGATGTCAAGCAAATTGTTATACGAAATTTCTTTTCCCTGAAGCTGCTCAAACATGTCGTCGAAATTGCCGTAAAAAGTTCCCCGTTGATGCGGGTTTTCGCCATATCGGAGTGCTTTTGCATTGTTGCGGCTCACTCTGAATGCCGAGCCAGCTTCGCCATCGAAATAATTAAAAATTGCAGTATCGTAGTGTGATGAAACAGCAAATGCTTCGCGGGCAAACCAACGGCGTTCTTCTATGCTCGTACTTGCGCCATGCTCTGATATTATGTTTAACAGTGGCTCGTATTGTTCCTGTGACGCTACAATTACTACATCGTTGAAGTTTTTTGCTGCGGCACGTATCAGTGAAATCCCTCCGATGTCAATCTTTTCGATAACGTTAGCTTCATCCGCGCCGGCAGCAACGGTGGCTTCGAAGGGATATAAATCTACAATAATCAAGTCAATTTCAGGAATAGAGTATTCAGCCAGTTGGGCTTTGTCTTTTTTATTGTCGCGGCGCGAGAGAATTCCACCGAAAACTTTGGGATGCAGTGTTTTCACTCTACCTCCAAGGATTGAAGGGTAACCGGTTAAATCTTCAACGGAAGCACAAGGAATTTCGAGTGATTCAATAAAAGATTTCGTGCCTCCGGTTGAAATAAATTCAACACCTTCAGCATGAAGTTTTAGCAGTATCTCATCGAGATTATTTTTATGATATACAGATACTAACGCTTTTTTAATTTGCTTCCTTTCCATTTTGTTCCCATTTTTAATATGGGTTGCAAAGCTACAAAAAAACATTGAGTTATTCAATAATTTTTTTTCATTTTTAATTTGAATTTCAGTGTTTTTGTATCAATATGTAAGCAGTTATCGTGTTTGAAATTATTAAAATTCCATTGTTTTTCATTTCAATTTTTCAAAAGTAAAATTTTTTCAAGAATTTCAGAAATATTTTCTGTTGGCAATGCGCAAGCTTTATCCTTACAAAAGTAAATCAGATTTTTTCCTTCAAATATTCTGTTTTTAAGCATGTTAATGTTTTCAGAAGCGCCTCCAGCAACTATAGAATCAGGAAGATAATATCTTAATATCTCTTCAGCAGTTTGTATAGCTTCATTACCAGCAAATACTATTTCTACTTCGGGGTGGGTTAGTTTGCCCAGCAATTGTGCCCAGTTAGCGTAATATACACCGTGTTCTGTAGTTTCTGCAATTACTTTGCTGAGCATTTTTTTAGCAATATCAGTAAATTTAATTTCTCCGGTAAACAAACCAAGCGAGTAAAAAACATTTGCTGCTACTGATGCCGATGCGGGAATAACATTGTCGGAATAATCCGTTTTTCTGGCAAATAAGCTTTCCGCATTATCGGGAGTGTAAAAGAACATATCATGCTCAGTATTTAAAAAGTGAGCAAGTATATATTCTGCAATTTCAACGGCTGAATTCAACCAGACAACATCGAAAGTAATTTGGTATAATTCTATAAATGCTTGCGCTGTTAACGCATAATCATCAAGAAATGCACAGACCGAGACTTTGCCATCTTTATACACCCGAAAAGAACGTCCCTCAGGTTGTATAAAATTTTCTTTAACGAATTTTGCGGTTCGAACTGCGTTCTTTCTGTAATCAGGATTACCTGTTGCACGGTATGCATCGATGTAAGCGGAAATCATTAATGCGTTCCATGAGCAAAGTATTTTATTATCAGTTGCGGGGCGTATACGTTTTTGACGTGCCTCTAACAAACTGATGCGCGCTCGAAGTAAAATATTTTCAAACTCTTTAGTGGTAAGATTGTTTTCGGAGGCAAACTCTTCGGACATTTGCGTGGAATGGAAAATATTTTTTCCATTTTCCCAATTGCCTTCTTCGCTGATATTCCAATACTTGCAAACTACTTTTGCATCTTCATGGTTAAGAATGGTTTCGACATCCTTTTTAGTGAACACATAAAATTTTCCTTCTTGGTGTTCACTGTCGGCATCGAGCGAAGAGTAAAAACCTCCGGATGCATCAAGCAATTCTCGTTCAGTAAAAGCAATTGTTTTATCAACGATTTCTTTGTATAATGATTTTTTTGTTACCCGATATGCTTTGGCATACAAGCTGATTAATTGAGCATTATCGTACAGCATTTTTTCGAAATGTGGAACTAACCAGTAAGAATCAGTCGAGTAACGAGCAAAACCACCGCCAATCTGGTCGAAAATTCCACCGCGTGCCATTGCATCGAGCGAGATAGTTACCGCTTTAAGCGCTTTTTCGTTTTTTGTAAAATAATAATATTGCAGAAAAAACTCCAACCCAACGGGTAACATAAATTTTGGTGCTTTGCGGTAACCTCCCAATTCAAAATCAATAGTACGAATATGATTTTCGAACGCTTTGTGATAATCAGTTTCTGAAATTGCTTTCTCCGAATTATTTTTTTCAAAAGGCAAAGTGTTTATACCTTTCGATATGGATTCGGCAGCTTTCAGTACTCGTTTAAAATCGTTCTTGTAAACTTCAACAAGCTGTTGTAAAATATCGAGCCATTGATAGGGAGGAAAATACGTAGCCGCGTAAAACGGTCGTCCATCCGGTAAAGCGATGGCGTTCAATGGCCATCCACCACGTCCCGAAACAATTTGAGCAGCCTCCATATAAATCTGATCGATATCAGGGCGTTCTTCCCGGTCAATTTTGATGCAAACAAAATGTTCATTCATGAACGATGCAATCGCTTCATCTTCGAACGATTCATGCGCCATTACATGACACCAATGGCAAGCGGCATAACCAATACTTATTATTAACGGTTTATTTTCTTCTCTTGCTTTTTCTAACGCTTCGTTTCCCCACTCATACCAGTCAACAGGGTTTTCGGAATGTTGTTGCAAATAAGGGCTGCTTGCCTGTGCTAAATTATTTTTTCTTTTCATATCCCATTTAACAAAGCGAACTCGTACATGGTTCAAATAATTGTATAAAAAAAGAGTTTCGAAGAAAATCGAAACTCTATATTGTTTATTTTATGAAACCGAAAGTTTAAGCGCTGAATTTATCTCTTGTGTTATTGGCAATTTTCACTAAAGCAAGCATTACAGGTACTTCCACCAATACTCCTACAACCGTGGCTAACGTAGCTCCTGAATTCATACCAAAAAGAACTATAGCAACTGCTACCGAAAGCTCAAAGAAATTGCTTGCCCCAATCATCGATGCGGGTGCGGCTATGTTGTGCGGAAGTTTCCATTTTTTTGCCCAACCGTATGCGATAAAGAATATAAAGAATGTTTGGATAATCAGCGGAATTGCAATCAATAAAATGTTGAATGGACTTTGCAAAATGCGGTCGCCCTGAAAAGAAAAAATAATGATTAGTGTAAGTAACAATCCGCTGATCGTTGTAGCGCTGAATTTTTTCAAAAATACATTTTCAAAATACTCCAATCCTTTGTGATTGATGACAGTTTTTCGGACTAAAATTGAAATTGCAAGCGGTATGACCACAAACAACACCACCGAAAGTATAAGCGTATTCCATGGAATTGTAATGCCACTCACTCCCAACAGTAAAGTTACAATGGGAATAAAAGCCACTAAAATAATTAAATCGTTAATGGCAACCTGCACTAAAGTGTAAGCCGGATTTCCATTAGTGAGATGACTCCACACGAATACCATTGCCGTACAGGGAGCAGCGCCCAAAAGTACAGCTCCTGCCAAATATTCTTTAGCTAAATCAGCAGGAATAAATGATTTGAAAATTACGTAAAAAAACAACCAAGCAATGCCAAACATGGAGAAGGGTTTTATCAACCAGTTAACAACCAACGTTATTGTTAGTCCTTTAGGCATTTTTACGGCATTTATGACGCTTGTAAAATCAATTTTCAGCATCATCGGAAATATCATAATCCAAATAAGTATGGCTATGGGAATGGACACATTTGCATACTCGTATTTTCCTAATGTTTCGGGAATAAAAGGTAAAAATTTTCCGATGGCAATTCCGGCAATTATACACAATGCTACCCAAATACTTAGATAGCGGTCGAAAAACGACATTTGTTTCGAATTGTTACTCATAATTATTTACTTTTCTGCTGAAACTGTGATACTAAAAATTCCAATTTGTTTGTTTTTGAAATTTAAAAATTCGCTTCGAGTTAGATGTTTACTTAACAAATTTTCAGGCATTTGAATTTCTTTTTCTGTGTGAATTTCAATGTTTCGGAAACCTGCACTTTTAATTATATCAAGATATTCTTCCATTTTTATAGCACCCGAAACGCAACCGGCATACATTTCGGCATCTTTCTGCAAACTTTTGGGCATTTGTCCTTTAATGATTACATCTGAGACATAAAAATGACCGCCCATTTTCAATACGCGATACATTTCGGCAAACGCCTTTGTTTTATCGGGCACTAAGTTTAAGACACAATTTGAGACAATTACATCAAATTCGTTGTCAGCCAGTGGCATTGCTTCGATGTCGCCTTTTACAAACTGCACATTTGTGTATCCTAACTTTTTGTTGTTTGCACGGGCTTTTTCAAGCATTGCATCCGTAAAATCAATTCCTGTTACTTTACCTTTTTCGCCCACGATAGCACGTGCCACGAAACAATCATTTCCAGCACCGCTGCCTAAATCCAACACCGAATCGCCTTCCTTTATATTGGCAAATTTTGTAGGAATTCCACATCCCAAGCCTAAATCGGCATCGGCAATATGTCCACCCACATTTGTGTACTCATCACCAATCATACTGATGCCAAGTTCGCCACAACAATCAGAAGTGCCACAACAAGATGTTTGTTCTTTAATTAAACTTTGCTGAGCAATTTGCTCGTATTTTTCTTGAACTATTAACTTTAAATCATCCGGATTCATAACTGTGGCTTGATTTGTTCCGTGTAAAATTTGTAGAAAGCTTCTTTAATTTCATCACGAACCCGAATAAATTCGCTCCAAATAAATTCATCTGTGCCAACGGCATGGCTTGGATCGTCAAAACCAATGTGCAAGCGATGTTTTACTTTTCCAAAAAATGCAGGACATTCTTCGTTAGCTCCGCCGCAAACAGTGATGACATAATCCCACTCTTCGTTCAAGTATTTATCTACCGAATCCGATGTGTGATTGCTTATGTCAATACCTGCATCTTTCATTACTTCTACAGCTTTTGGGTTTAATTTCCCGGATGCTTTTGTACCTGCCGAACAAACTGTGATATTTGGATCGAACGATTGTAAAAATCCGTGTGCCATTTGGCTGCGGCAACTGTTTCCTGTACAAAGTATTAATACTTTCATGTGTTTGTAGAACTTTATAGTTTGTTTTTATTATTCTTTTATTTGCAGTTGAATTCGGAATAATCGATTTTGCTAAAAAAAGCCTCGAAATGATCCAATTTCGCTTTGATTGAACTGCCACAAAGGCAATAATTTATTTTTAATCCATCAATTTCGCCATGTATTAGACCGGCATCGCGCAACTCTTTTAAATGTTGCGAAACTGTAGTGCGACTTAGTGGTAACTGATCCGAAATATCGCCTGAAATACAGGTTTTAGTTTCGGATAAATATTTTAAAATGGCTAATCGAGCAGGATGCGAAATGACTTTTGCAAATTCGGCCAATTCTTGCAGTTCTTTATCAAATACTTCGGGTTTTCTCATGCCATTATGTTTAATGACGCAAACATACGACATTTATTTTTAATATCAAACAATATTGTGTTAAATATTGATTACAATTTTAGTTTAATATACAAATCGAAATTTGATATTAAAAGAATTTTGATTCGACAAAAAAATGACTGACAAATTTGTTTAAATTGCCCCAAAAATTAGTCCTGCTATCGTTGAAAGTACTACCACGGTTGTTACATAAACTACCGTTTTCTGTGTACCAAGTACGCCCCGAATTACCAACATGTTTGGCAGAGAAAGAGATGGACCTGCGAGTAAAAGTGCCAATGCAGGACCTTTTCCCATGCCCGAAGCCAACAAACCTTGAATAATCGGTACTTCAGTTAATGTGGCAAAATACATAAACGCTCCCACAATGGAAGCAAAGAAATTTGAAAGTATTGAATTTCCACCAACAGCCCAGGCAACCCAAGAATTGGGGATAACTCCCGCAATTGAAGTCTTGTCGTGTGTAGAACCTAATAAAAATCCTGCAATTACAACACCAATAGCGAGCAATGGCATAATTTGTTTAGCAAATCCCCAACTCGAAAGAATCCATTCGCGGTTTTCCCCGTCTTCCGATTTATCCATTAGAGCAATTGAACTTACAGCAGCAATTGCCACTACCATACTTACTAAAGGATTACCAATTAGGAATGCGCTTAAAACAGTAACAAATGCTCCAAGCAATACTTGCCAGCTTTTCAGCTTCAGAATGGCAATCATTGAATACACCAAGCCAAGTCCAAAAAATCCTGTAATATACCATTTATATGCCCAAATATAATACCAGACACTACTACTATCGCTCACGCCGGGTTTTCCCCAGTTGGCAAATACTAATATTAGCACCAATGTAAAAAAATGAAGTGATGTTTGCCACAAAGGGCGATTTTCGGGTACATCAGGAAAATTAATTTGTTCTTCGGCACGCACCTTTTCTTCTTTACGATAAATGAAAGCCATTATAAGTCCGATAAGGATACTGAATAACACTGCTCCAACAAAACGCGCTACACCAATTTCGAATCCTAAAATACGTGCAGTGAGTATAATCGCCAAAATATTAATGGCCGGACCGGAATACAAAAAGGCAATTGCCGGTCCTAGTCCTGCACCACGCTTGTGAATACTCGAAAATAAAGGTAAAATTGTACAGGAACAAACCGCTAAAATGGTTCCGGATACTGCAGCTACGGTATAAGCCACCCATCGTTTGGCTTTTGCCCCGAAATACTTAATAACCGAGCCTTGACTTACAAATACCGAAATTACACCAGCGATAAGAAAAGCCGGTAAAAGACAAAGTATCACATGTTCTTGTGCATACCATTTTGCTAAATCCAAGGTAGCATCTATCGCTGTATTAAATACAGGGCTTTGAGTAGGCAGAAAAAATATTACAAGAAATACTGCGATAATCAATCCTAATATTTTAAATTCTTTTTTAGCCTCCATGTTTTCTAATTATTAGTTTATTAGTCAATAATCATTTTTGACAATGTCTTTTTTATAAGGGGCATTATTACCATAACCACAGGCAATGCGACAATAAATGCTAAACCCCATGATTTCATCCATTTTATAAAGAACCCATCTCCAAAGCCTTGATTTACGGCAACACTTACAAGTGTAACTATTAAAGTCATTACAAAAACCATTATGATTAATGTAATTTTCATTTCGTTTTTTCGTTTTATCTTCATAATTTTTCTGAATAAATTTATTAAAAAAAAATATTGTTCGTTTTTTTACGAACATTTTTAACAAAAAATCTGCTTAACAATGTCAGCATTTACATGAATTTATTACTTTGAATCTTTTTTTTGGTAACAACTCGGTTATATCATTCGCACAACATTTGCCCGTCAGATTTAATTCTTTACTTTGATTTCATGTACAGGCACCTGTAATTTCCTGAATATCTTTTAGTGTCTTTGCTACTTCTGAAATTGCTTTTTCGATTTTCCTTTTGGAAACTTGTTTACAGTAACAGATAAGTTTTTCCATGTCAATATAAATTCAAAATTAAAAGAAAAAAATGATTACATAATACACTCCGATACCTAAAAAAATTACAGATACGATACGCCGAAACCACAATTCGAAAACTTTAATTTTGTTGTAAAGTTTACCAACATTACCCACTGCATAAGCCAATAGCCACGCAAAAATAATGACAGGTAAGCTTGTTGCAATTGCAAAAAGCACCGGCAAATATAGTCCACTTGCACTTGCAACTGTTATCGGTATCAACATTACAAAATATAAAACACCACTATAAGGGCAAAATGCAAGCGCAAAAACCATCCCCAAAAGTAATGAACTCCAATAGCTATGCTGACTTTTTTCTCCTATTTTATCAGTTATTCCCGACAATCCCGGAAATTTCAGTTTAATAATATCGAGCATAAACAATCCTATCAGAATCATTACGGGACCCAACAACTTTTCACCCCATCCCTGAAACATCATGGAGATATTCATCTTACTTGCACCGAAAAAAATTATCAATGCTAATCCGGTATAACTTATAACTCTTCCAAGTGTATAAACCAAACCGCTGATAAATACTCGCTTGTTGTCTTTCAGGTCGCGACTGATAAACCCGATGGCGGAGATATTTGTGGCTAAAGGACAGGGGCTAATGGCTGTCATCAGCCCCAATACAATTGCTGTAATAAATGAATACTGTGAATTATCTAATATATTTTGAAGCAACTCCATTTTCTTTTATTTCAAAAGAGCATCAATTACGTTTTTAACCTCGGCTTTCAGTTTTTCAGGGCTGTTTTTAGCATACATAAAACCTTTATCGGTTAAATCGATGCGCTTGTTTTTTACTAAAAAAAGTAAAGACTGACCTTCAGCCTGACATTTTTTTGCAATGTCTTTGCTGCCATCTTCGTCGAGATTAACACTGGTGAATTTAATCTTTCCATTTTTAACAAGTTCGGGATAAACTTCTGCAATTGCTTCTTTTGTAACGCTCTCAACCGCATTACAGGTAATACAACGGCGGGTGTAGTGGAAATAATAAATTTCAATAATGTCCGAAACTTCAGTAGTTTCTTTCTGAGTCTTTTTGCTTTGTGCATCGCACGATAGGCTTCCCCAAATCAGAGTGATTACTATTGAAATTAATGCAAATCTTCTCATAAATATATATATT
>CAYNGF010000113.1:0-10902 GCA_964396515.1 uncultured Paludibacter sp. | reverse complement strand
TGTTTTTTTTATACTTTTGGACATTGAATTACAAAAGTAAATAATAATTTGCTATTTGTATATCAAAAAACATCCGATAAATTTATTGAAGTAACAAAAAAAATGCCTCAATTTTTATTTGAAACAAAAAGTTTCGTTTGTTTTATGTATCAGAAAAACTGAAAAATTTGTAGTTAAAGAAAAAGATGGCTGACGTTTATATTTTAGGAATAGAATCTTCGTGCGATGATACATCTGCCGCTGTATTAAAAAACAACTTGTTATTATCAAATATCACGGCTAATCAGTCGGTACATGCCATGTATGGAGGTGTAGTGCCTGAACTTGCTTCCCGTGCGCACCAGCAAAATATTATTCCGGTGGTAGATGCAGCATTGAAAAAAGCCGGAATTGAAAAATCGCAACTTAGTGCAGTAGCATTTACCCGCGGTCCGGGTTTGCTTGGTTCATTGCTTGTGGGTGCATCTTTTGCCAAAGGTTTTGCCCAATCGTTGGATATCCCACTTATCGAGGTTAATCATTTACAGGCTCATGTTTTGGCTCATTTTATTAGTCAGGGAAACAAAGATGAAGTTTTTCCTGATTTTCCGTTTCTCTGTTTATTAGTTTCCGGAGGTAATTCGCAAATTGTGCTTGTTAATGCTGCTAACGATATGAAAGTTCTTGGACAAACGATTGATGATGCTGCCGGTGAGGCTTTTGACAAATGTGCAAAAGTAATGGGATTACCCTATCCGGGAGGACCCCATATCGATAAATTGGCAAAAAACGGAAATCCAAAAAAATACAAATTCAGTAAACCGCAATTACCCGGATATGACTATAGCTTTAGTGGACTGAAAACATCGTTTCTCTATTTTCTGCGTGATCGACTGAATGAAAATCCAGATTTTGTAAAGGAAAATATCAACGATTTATGTGCTTCGCTTCAGTTTACCATAGTTGATATTCTAATGAATAAACTGCAAAAAGCAGCTTTGGATTTAAAAATTAAACATGTGGCTGTAGCCGGCGGTGTCTCTGCTAATTCATCGTTGCAGGAAGCTTTTTATACTTTTGGGAAAAAACATAAGCGAAACATTTATATTCCATCGTTTGAATTTACTACCGACAATGCTGCCATGATTGCAATAACAGGATATTTCAAATATTTGCGCAGTGAGTTTTGTTCCCTCGGACTTGTGCCTTATGCCCGAGTTACTGAAAATTTTACGTTTTAGAAATGATGATAAATTCAATTAAGAAAAAAATAAGACTTTTTAGAGAAAAACCTTGGAGTGGTGCGGTTTATTTTATGGTTATTCTAATCATAGCTCATTTTTTTTGGAAATTTACAGTTATTGGCGACGAATCTGATCTTGCCGTGAGTTTTTTCGGATTGAATATATCCGGGCCCTTTAATTTTATGGCTGACCATATAGCGCATACAGTACACAAGTTCTTAAATTTCGTGGGTTATACACTTAATTTCGAACCAAACAACATACTCAGGTTCGAAAATGGTAATGCTGTACGAATTGTATGGGCTTGTTCAGGTATAAAGCAAGCGTATATTTTTTTCTTTCTAATAGCACTTTATCGCGGACCTCTAAATAAAAAACTTTGGTATATTCCTCTTGGAATTTTGGTAATTTACTTGTTTAATTTATTTCGCATAACAGTTATTACTGCTGTTGTCCATAATCATCAGCAATTGTTCGACTTAATACATGAACATTTGTTCAAATACTTGTTTTATGCTTTGATATTCGGAATGTGGATTTTGTGGGACGAAAAATTTTCGAAAATTAAGAGCGATGGAAAATGATTGACGTTTGATGTTTAATCATATTCCTTTACTTCTTCACCACGCAATGCCCTGAGTCCGGCATTTGCCAGTGCGCTCATTTCATCTTCGCCGGGATACACCACCACTTTTGCAAAATGTGATACTGCTGCCGTTATTTTTCTTACAATCAACTGACTGTATGCAATACCGCCGGTTATAATTATTGCATCGGCATCGCCTTTCAATACTGCCATCATGGCTCCAATCTCTTTGGCTACATTGTAAGCCATGGCATCAAGTACCAGGGATGCGTGCTTATTTCCGTTTTCTGCCATTTCTACTGCCTGAATTACTTCGTTGGTGCCTAAATGAGCCATTAATCCACCTTCGCCGACAAGCATTTTTTTAATTTGTAGTGGTGTATATTTTCCGCTAAAGCACATATTCATCAATTTTCCGGCATCCACTGTTCCAGTTCTTTCAGGCGAAAATGGTCCGTAGCCGTCAAGAGCTTGATTTACATCGACAACTTTACCCATGCGATGTGCTGCCACCGAAATTCCTCCTCCCAAATGTGCAACCACCAGATTAAGTTTGTCATAGCTTGTACCATTGGCTGTAGCATATTTACGTGCTACAGCTTTATGATTCAACGCGTGGAAAAGTGAACGCCTTGGCATGTCAGGTAAACCGCTAATACGGGCTACGTCCTGCAATTCGTCAACACAAACCGGATCGGTAATAAATGCCTTGCAACCTTCAATGCCCGAAGCAATTTCATAAGCAATTACACAACCCAGATTTGAAGCATGTTCACCGTAAGCAGCTCGCTGCACATCTCCAATCATTTTTTTGTTAATATTGTAAATTCCAGATTCCAAAGGATGTAACATTCCACCCCGACCAACAATTGCCGAAAGTTCACTCAATTCAATTTCATCTTCCTTAAGTTGTTGAAGTATAAGTTCTTTCCTGAAATTGTATTGTTCAAATATATTTTTGAACGGTTTCAATTCGTCGCCGGAATGACGAATTGTGTGGAGTATTTCGAGCTTCTCATCGTGATGTACCGAAAATTTTGTGGACGTTGACCCGGGATTGATAGACAATATCTTGTACATAAGTATTTTTACATAAATCAGGATTTAGTTCCTTGTTTTTACAAATTTAGCTGTTTCAAAACAAAACACAATTATCAAGCAGATTTTTTTTGCATAAAAGTTAAATAAATATTTCAAAGTACGGTTTTTTTCTTTGTCCCCAAAATTAAATTTGTGCTCAAATATCTAATTCATAGCACGATGTAGATTGTTCAACTTAATATTATTGTTAAATCTTTGTGCATTAAATAATTATTTTGTATTTTTGCACTCGAATTAGAATTAAGTGGAGGGGACAAAAGTCCCCTTCATTGTTGTAAAATATGTTGTAATGATTTTAAAAGAGTCTGTTTTACAGGAAGTTAATTCATTTTTAATCAACACAGGATATTATCTTGTTGATATAATTATAACTCCTGATAACAAAATAACTGTTGAGATTGATGCTTTCGATGGCGTAAGTATAGATTTTTGTGTACGTCTGAATAATCACCTCGAAAGCAGATTAAGTCCCGAAATTGAAGAGTACGAACTTGAGGTTTGTTCTGCCGGCATTACGCAACCATTTAAAGTGCTGAATCAGTATCATAAAAACATAGGAAACGAAGTAGAGGTTGTGGCAAAATCAGGCTTGAAATACACTGGAATATTACAACAAGTTACAGAAGATTTTTTTGTTATCGAAACAGAAAAACGTATAAAGGCAGAAAACTCAAAAAAGAAAATCAACATTACCGAAGAAGTAAAGTTTGCATATACCGAAATAAAAACAACAAAATATATTTTAAGATTCAGATAAATCATGAATAAAAAAATTGATTCAATCAATTTGATTGATACTTTTTCCGAATTTAAAGATTTGAAAAACATCGACCGCCGCACGCTTATCAGTGTGATGGAGGAATCGTTTCGTAATGTTATTACCAAAATGTTCGGATCGGATGAAAACTACGATGTGATTATAAACCCTGACAAAGGAGACTTCGAAATATACCGCAACAGAACAGTTGTTGCCGATGATGAGTTAGAAGACCCGAATACCGAGATATCGCTTTCGGAAGCAAAAAAAATTGATGAAGATTACGAAATTGGTGAAGATGTAACCGATACGGTTGACTTTATGAAATTCGGACGTCGTGCCATTCTTACCTTGCGTCAGACACTTTCTTCAAAAATTCTGGAATTGCAAAAAGATAATGTGTTTACAAAATATAGCGAAAAAGTAGGACAGATTATTACAGCAGAACTATATCAGATTTGGAAAAAGGAAATGTTGCTCATCGATGAAGATGGAATAGAACTGTATTTGCCTAAATCGGAACAAATTCCCACTGATTTTTATCGCAAAGGCGACATGGTTCGTGCAGTGGTTGCAGTTGTAGAAAATAAAAACAACAATCCACGAATCATAGTTTCACGTACTTCTCCGGTTTTTCTTGAAAGATTGTTTGAACTTGAAGTACCTGAAATTCATGAAGGGCTGATAATTATTAAAAAAATTGCACGTATTCCCGGCGAACGCGCTAAAGTTGCGGTAGAATCGTATGATGATCGTATCGATCCTGTAGGTGCATGCGTTGGAGTAAAAGGAGTCAGAATTCATGGTATTGTAAGAGAACTGCGAAATGAAAACATCGATGTTATAAATTACACATCGAATACAAGTCTGTTTATTTCAAGAGCTTTGAGTCCGGCAAAAATATCATCGATTCGTCTGAATGAAGCTGAAAAACGTGCCGAAATCTACTTGAAGCCGGAAGATGTATCGCAGGCAATAGGTAAAGGTGGGTTAAATATCCGCCTTGCAAGTATGCTTACAGGCTATACACTCGATGTGTTCCGTGAATTGGATCAGGATGAAGAAACCGAAGATATCTATCTCGACGAATTTGCCGATGAAGTTGATCAATGGGTTATCGACGCACTTAAAGCAATTGGATGCGATACAGCACGTAGCGTTTTAGCAATTCCTCGACAGGAACTTATACGTCGTACCGACCTCGAAGAAGAAACTATCGATTATCTGATTGATATTCTGAAAGCTGAGTTTGAAGACGAAGAATAAAAAAATCAAATCGAAACATTCTCATACAAAAGAGAATACAATTTTTTTTAAAACGAAAATAAGATAAACACGTAAGATATGTCCATAAGATTAAGTAAAGCCTGTAAAGATCTGAATGTAGGAATGACTACCGCCGTGGAATTTCTGGCAAAGAAAGGTCATAAAATTCCGGTTGATCCGAATCATAAAATCACGGATGAACAGTATTTTTTGCTTGCCAAGGAATTCAATAAAGACATGGCGCTTAAGCTGGAGTCAGAAAAACTCAGTAATGAAAGGCACATGAAAGAAAAATCCGATTCTGTAGGACTTGAAGGCTACGTGTCGGCAAAAAAAACTCCCAAGAAAGTTGAGGAGATTCCAACGGTTGTTCCTGAAGATCAACTTCCGCATATAAAACAGGTAGGAAAAATCGAACTGGATGAGAAACCCAAAGCTGTTGAGAAACCTTCTGTCGAACTTAAGAAAGAGGAGAAGAAAGAGAAAATTCAGGATTTTCAAGCTGTAAAATCAACTGAAGCCAAAAAAGAAGAACATAAAAATATACCCCAGAAGCCAAAAGAAGAACTGAATATTCAAACCAAAGAGGAAAAATCTGTAGAAGCCGAAATAAATTTAAATTCTCAAAATACAACTCAGGAAAAAATAACTGAAGTTGTGAAGGAAATCAAGGAAGAAATTGAAACAAAAATTTCAAAGCAAACTGAAGAAAAGCCTGAAATTTCGAAACCAATTATAAAAACTTCAGATAAATCTGAAAATAATGAAACTTTATTACCCGAGAAAGATATTGATTTAATTTCGGATGAAACAGAGGAAGAGGAAATTGATGAAGTAATAGAGGAAGAAGAGATTTTCAGTATTAAACGTCCGATAATTGAGAAAAAACCGGTAATTGTAGGAAGCATCGATTTAGATTTAATAAATCAGACTACACGACCTAAACCTAAAACAAAGGAACAAAAGCGCAAAGAAAGAGAGGAAAAACATCGGCTTCAACTGGAAGTTAAAAAAGGAGATGCAGATAAAACGGCTGATATTACCGAACCTAAAATTTCGTCGCTCCATAAAAAGAAAAAACGAGAACGTTTTACAAATCAGCGTGTTGATATTAATAAAGTAGGAAAAGAAACTACTGCTCCGGCAAAACCTACAAAGGCTGTACAAGGTAAACCACAGAAAGAAAAACTCAAAAAACCTCTCAAACCTGTTGTTGATGAGGAAGAAGTACAGCGTCAAATAAAAGAAACACTTGCACGGCTTGCAAGTGGTAATAAGAAAGGTAAAGGAGCTAAATATCGTCGTGATAAACGAGAAATTATTAATGCCCGATTACAAGAACAGGCTGAACGAGAAGAAGCTGAACAGGGAATACTTAAACTTACTGAATTTGTTACAGTAAGTGAATTGGCTTCAATGATGAATGTTTCAGTAAATCAGGTAATTGCTACATGTATGAGCATTGGGATGATGGTTTCCATCAATCAACGTCTTGATGCTGAAACAATTAACATTGTAGCTGAAGAATTTGGTTTTACCACACAATATGTAAGTCACGAGCTTGTTGAAGCGATTGTTGATGAGCCCGATGCTGTTGAAGAGCTTCAACCACGCGCTCCGATCGTTACAGTTATGGGACACGTTGACCATGGTAAAACTTCGTTGCTCGACTATATACGAAAAACCAATGTTATAGCAGGTGAAGCCGGGGGAATTACCCAGCATATAGGTGCTTACAATGTTAAACTCGAAAACGGTCAACGAATCACATTCCTTGATACACCCGGTCATGAGGCTTTTACTGCAATGCGTGCACGAGGAGCCAAGGTAACAGATATAGTAATTATTATTGTTGCTGCTGATGATAATGTGATGCCTCAAACAATAGAAGCGATAAATCACGCTTCAGCTGCAAATGTCCCTATTGTTTTTGCGATTAACAAAGTTGACAAACCCGGAGCAAATCCTGATAAAATAAAAGAAACGCTAGCAAACATGAACTACCTTGTTGAAGAGTGGGGTGGAAAATATCAGTCACAGGATATTTCAGCAAAACAGGGAACCGGAGTTGCGGAATTACTTGAAAAAGTGCTGCTTGAGGCTGAGTTACTCGAACTGAAAGCTAACCCTAACCGAAGAGCTGTTGGGTCCGTGATCGAATCATCGCTCGATAAAGGACGTGGTTATATTTCAACTGTTCTTGTTGCCAACGGTACACTTCGCAAGGGAGATGTGGTGCTTGCCGGAATTCATTATGGAAAAGTTAAAGCCATGTTCAACGAACGCAACCAACGTATTGACGAAGCTCGACCCGGCGAACCGGTTTTGATACTTGGGCTAAATGGTGCACCACAAGCTGGCGATAACTTCAATGTACTTGAAACTGAACAGGAAGCACGTGATATAGCAAATAAACGCGAACAACTGCAACGTGAACAAAGCATACGTACCAAAAAGCACTTTACTCTCGATGAGTTGGGTCGTCGTATAGCATTGGGAGATTTCAAGGAGATGAATATCATAGTAAAAGGTGATGTGGATGGTTCGGTTGAAGCACTTTCGGATGCTTTATTGAAACTGTCAACCGAAAATATTCAGATTAATGTAATTCACAAAGCTGTAGGTGCTGTTTCCGATTCAGATGTGCTGCTTGCTGCGGCTTCAAATGCTGTGATCATAGGTTTCCAGGTACGTCCCACTTCTACTGCACGTAAAATGGCCGAAAAAGAAGAAATCGATATTCGTTTATATTCAATTATTTACGATGCTATTGAAGAAATAAAATCAGCCATGGAAGGAATGCTTTCGCCCGAAATTAAAGAGGAAATTACTGCCACAATTGAGGTGCAGGAAGTATTCAAAATCACAAAAGTGGGCACTGTTGCCGGTTGTATAGTACGCGAAGGTAAAGTAAAACGTAACAACAAAGTAAGATTGATACGTGATGGTATTGTAATTTTTACAGGCGAAATTGATGCCTTGAAACGTTTCAAGGAAGATGTAAAAGAAGTTGGCGTTAACTACGAATGTGGTATAAGTGTGAAAAACTACAACGATATCAAAGTTGGGGATATTATTGAAAGTTTTGAAGAAATCGAAGTGAAAAAAACGTTGTAATTTCGTGACAATTAATATAATTTAAATTACTCAATTTGAAGGGGCTGTTTCTTTTTGATACAGCCCTTTTTAATGAAAATTATAATCTATGTCGTTGTCAATTAATGCTTTGTTTATCAGGAGTAATTATTAATATTTGTATTTAAAAAATCGTTGAAACAAAAAATTATGGCAGATAATCATCAACCGAAAGGACATCCGAAAGGTTTGTATTTTGTTTTCACTACTGCTATGTCCGAACGTATAAGTTACTATGGCATGCGGGCAATTTTTACCCTTTACCTTATCAAGGCTTTGATGATGGATAAAGAGTTGGCTTCCACTATTTATGGTAATTACACCGGCCTTGTATATCTTACTCCACTTATCGGAGGATATGTTGCCGATAAATTCTGGGGAATGCGTAAATCTATTTTTTGGGGTGCAGTATTGATGTTTGCGGGACAAATGTTGATGTTTTTCAGTGCATTATATTATCAGAATAATGATGTAGCAAGAGTTTTAATGTATGCAGGTTTGGCTGCACTAATTTTTGGTAACGGATTTTTTAAACCAAATATTACAACAATGGTTGGCAGTCTATACAATCAGGGCGATAAACGACTCGATTCAGCTTTTACAATTTTTTATATGGGTGTAAATGTTGGCGCTTTTATTGCGCCTCTGCTTGCAGGTTATCTGGGCGATACAGGAAATCCGGCTGATTTTAAATGGGGATTTCTTGCGTCGGCAGTTGGTATGTTGCTCAGTTTGATATTGTTTACGGGATGGAAAAATAAATATCTTGTTGGTCCTGATGGCAGTCAACTTGGACTAATCGCAGCAGGTAAATTAAAACAGAATTTATCCGAAAAAGAAGCTTTGCCTTCACGTTCGATCAGACAACACATCACGGAATTTATTTTGTGGTCAGCCGGCGCAGTTGCCCTTTTTGTAATATTTCGGTTTTTCTTACGTTTCGATACCTTTGGAGCAGCAATTTTTGCAACAAGCTTAATAATGCCTGCATATGTCATTTCCGATCGTACTTTGACCAAAATTGAGCGACAGCGAATTTGGGTGATCTATATCATTGCTTTTTTTGTGATTTTCTTTTGGTCGGCATTTGAGCAGGCTGGTGCTTCGCTCACATACTTTGCCGATGAGCAAACCGACCGAACTGTATTTGGTTGGGAAATGCCGGCAAGCTTCTTCCAATCGTTCAATCCGGTTTTTGTTGTATTATTAGCACCATTATTTTCTTCACTTTGGCTCAAACTTGGACAGAAAAACTTGGAGCCTGCTTCACCGGTAAAACAATCGTTGGGATTATTCTTTCTTGCTTTGGGTTATTTGTTAATTGCTTTTGGAGTAAAAGAAGTGGAATCAGGTATGAAAGTAAGTATTATGTGGCTAACGGGATTGTATTTTATTCATACCATGGGAGAGTTAATGCTTTCGCCCATCGGACTTTCTATGGTTAATAAATTGGCGCCTGTCCGTTTTGCTTCACTTTTGATGGGTGTTTGGTATTTGTCCATGGCTACTGCCAATAAATTTGCTGGCATGTTAAGTGGACTTTATCCGGAAAATGGTATGAAGCCGAAACATTTTTTGGGTTTCGAAATTGCAACAATGTTCGATTTTTTTATGCTTTTTGTGATCATGTCAGGAGTTGCCGCAGTAATTTTACTGCTTTTGTCGGCAAGGTTAAAAAAACTTATGCACGGAGTTCAATAAAAATCAACCTAAAAATATCGGTAAAATTTTCAAAAAAAAGCAGCATTTTGAATTTTTGTTCAAATGCTGCTATTGTTGTTTGAGAGGCTTTATTTTTCTTCCAGAATTTTAGCTTTTTGCTTTTGATACTCATCTTCGGTAATCAGTTTTTCATCGAGCATCTTTTTTATTTCCCTAAGTTTTTCAAGTTTCGATGTGCTAAGATATTGCATTTCTGTAACGGAATCGCCTGATTTGGTGTTATTTAATGGAGTCAGATAGTAAGTTCGCGTAGGTTTGTAATCGAGTGTCCAAAGCCAAATTGGCCAGATAAAAAATCCACCGATAAAAGTTCCGGGGTTAAATTCCTCATCGCGACGGAACATAGTGTAGATAGGTTCATAACCCTCTTTCACAATATCTACCATAACCATTGAAAAAGATACTTTTGTGTCAGTGTAGAGATAGGGAGTTTTACCGACCCATTCACCGTTGATATATACATCAGCATCCGATGGTACTGATTTTATCATCGTAGAACTGGCACATGCTGATAAAAATATTATTAAAGCAATAGAGATGGAAACATTTAAAAGTAGTTTAGGTTTCATCTTAGTAAAATTAATGGTAAATAATTGTTTTGAATTTTAATATAAACTTAACAAAAACTTTACCATTTTTATGTTTTTGATAAAATAAAATTATCAGATATGCGAAATTTTTATTCAATCTTAATAAATCTTCTAATATCAGGTTTATAATCATATACTTCGCCTGTTTCGATAATGTAGTACCATCCTAAGATTTTAAGTTTTCCTTCCTTAAGTTTTTCAGAAATATACGGGTATGTAAGTAAATGTCTCATCTGTTCAACTACATTAAGTTATTCACTTAACCATTCGCGTTTGTCAGTGTCTGAAATTTGCAATCTGTCAATTTTTTCGCGCACCACTTTCGACAGTTCGAGCCATTTACGGGTATGAGGTATGTATTTTAATGTAGATTCATCAGCAAATAGCGTACTGCAACCGCCACAGTTTGAATGACCGCAAACAATAATAGTGGAAACATTTAATACAAGCGAAGCATACTCCAATGGCAGAAGTAGTTGACAAAAACTCCTCTGATTCGCGATAAACAGGAACTATATTTGC
>CAYNGF010000112.1:8118-11049 GCA_964396515.1 uncultured Paludibacter sp. | reverse complement strand
CAATAGGCACAAGCCTCGATCGTAAAGCACAGATTTACAATACCATATCGGCATCAGCATTTGTAATGCTTCTCATCAATCCCGATTTTTTATTCGATGTAGGATTCCAGTTGAGTTTTAGTGCAGTAGTAAGTATCGTTTATTTTCAACCAAAAATTGCAAGTTGGTTTATCATTACTAACAAAGCTCTGAAATGGTCATGGGAGCTTACAGCAGTTTCGTTGGCGGCTCAAATAGGTACGGCAGCTTTTTCGTTATATTATTTTCATCAGTTTCCAAATTATTTTCTGATAACAAATTTTGTAGCCATCCCTTTTGCTACATTGATAATTTATACAGCCATCGCCCTTTTTATTGTTTCCGGTATTCCGTTTATCTCTACTTTTATGGCTTTTGTTTTACATAATTTGTTGCGGGGATTAAATATTTCAATTGAGGCTATACAAGCGCTACCTTATTCTCTTACGGTTACTTCAATTAATTTGATGCAATTGGCGGCAATTTTTGGTTTTATTGTTTTGTTTACCATTTATATTTCCAACAAAAAGTTCATTCCTTTGCTGATTTCTCTGCTGATGTTGCTCGCATGGAGTGGGGTAAACCTTCAGAAAAATTATGCAAAACAGAATTTGAAACAATTTCTTGTTTTTTCAGACAACAGCTCAACGCATATAGGTTTTATAAGAAACGGGAAATGTTATTTTTTTAGCACCAACAAGGATGCTTGTAAACGCGTTTCAGGAAATTTTTTATTGAATAATAAAATTGACTTTGTAAATCAGGTTGAAGATAATAAATGGTTTAACGATGGTTTTGTTCTTTTCGAAGGGAAAAAGTTTTTGATTCTTACCGATGAACGCTTTCACCGAAAAATAGCGGATCAACCATTAAGTGTTGATTTTCTTATAATTGGTAATAAATTAAAACCTCACATAGACGATATATTACATTGCATAACTCCCTCTCAAATTATTGTAGATCGCACTATTTCGGATTGGTACAAGCATCGAATAGAAAAAACCTGTGCATCAAGAAATATCCCATTTTATGCCATTGCCGATAGAGGAGCTTTCCGGTTCAACTTAGCCTCCTTACCAAAACCAAATACACACTGATAATTATAGCGATTTTTTTCCTATTTTTGCACTCAATTTAATAAACCACAACATTCAAATGATTTCGAAAATAATTTCCGAAGATTTAATTCATAAAACGGAAAAACTAATTAACGTTTCCGAAAAAATTGCAATCGTAGTTCATACCGGTCCCGATGGCGATGCTATGGGAGCATCTCTTGGATTGTGGCATTACTTTATGACCATCGAAAAAGAACCTGTAGTTATCGTCCCGGATGCACTGCCTTCTTTTTTGAAATGGATGCCCGGAGCCGAATGTTTGTTGGTTTATAGTGAAAGTGCAGAAACTTGCGAAAAAATACTTGCAGGTGCTGATTTAATTTTTGCGCTCGATTTTAATGTTTTATCACGTGTAGGTAAAATGGAAAATGCGCTCAGAAATGCCACAGCACCTAAAATTCTGGTAGATCATCATTTGCACCCCGAAGATTTCGCAAAAGTAACCATATCATATCCTGAGATTTCGTCCACAAGCGAGTTGGTTTTCAGGCTGATTTGTAGAATGGGCAATTTCTCCAAAATAAATCTTGCCGGAGCCGAATGTATTCTCACAGGTATGATGACAGACACCGGTGGATTTTCGTATAACTCAAACAGCCCGGAAATTTATTCCATTGTGCACGAATTGTTAAAACTAGGAGTTGATAAAGATGAAATCTTTCGCAAAGTTTTTAATACATTTTCTGTCAGTCGTTTACGACTGACAGGATATGCTTTGTACGATAAAATGAAAATTTATCCTGCAAATAAAGCCGCGTTAATAACACTGAATGCCGAAGAACTAAAGCGTTTTGACTATCAGATTGGCGATACTGAAGGTTTGGTAAATATGCCTTTATCTGTTGAAAATGTGATCTTTTCGGTATTTATGCGCGAAGAAAGGGACAAAATAAAAGTTTCACTTCGTTCGGTGGGAACATTTCCTGCCAATAAAGTTGCTGCCGACTTATTTAACGGTGGCGGACATTTGAATGCTGCCGGAGGTGAAAGTTATACTTCATTAGAGGAGGCGGTACGAAAGTTCGAGGAAGCGCTCGATGATTATAAAGATTTTCTGTAGATAACTTCTTTTCCCTTAAAGGAGAAAAAGAATTTTTATCTTAGTGGGTAATTGTATCTGAAAGATTTAATCCGTTAATTTAATGTAAATTCGATAAATGGAAAGTCCGGATACAACGTTTTTTTAGATTAAAATAGGAAATTACTAATTCTGCCCCTGCTATAATTTTGAGCTGGGATGTTTAGAAACCCCATTTGGGGTTGAGGATTTTATGAAATATATTATAATTCTTGGTGATGGTATGGCTGATGAACCAATTACATCACTTGGTAATAAAACCTGTTTACAGGTAGCTGATAAACCAAATATTGATCGGTTGGCGGCTATGGGTCGTTGCGGAATGCTCGATACTATCCCGGTAGGTTTTGCACCGGGCAGCGAAATTGCCAACATGAGTGTACTTGGTTATGATGTTCCGAAAGTTTTCGAAGGTCGCGGCTCTCTCGAAGCTGCCAGTATGGGTGTGCAAATTGAGGAAAATGAAATGGCAATGCGCTGTAACCTTATTTGCATTGAAAACGGTAAAATAAAAAATCATTCTGCAGGTCATATCAGCAACGAAGAAGCCGAAGAATTAATTCTTTTTTTACAGAAAGAATTAGGTAACGAACAAATCAATTTCTTCCCCGGTGTTTCGTATCGGCATTTATTGAAAATAAAAGGAGGAAAAAAACAGTTGAAATGCACTCCACCACACGATGTGCCCGGAACACCATTTGCCGATGTAATGATTAA
>CAYNGF010000112.1:0-8018 GCA_964396515.1 uncultured Paludibacter sp. | reverse complement strand
AATGCACTCCACCACACGATGTGCCCGGAACACCATTTGCCGATGTAATGATTAAAGCGGAAAATGAAGAAGCAAAGGCAACTGCTGCTTTATTAAACGAATTGATTCTGAAATCACAAAAATTACTTGAAAATCATCCTGTCAATCAAAAACGTGCTGCAGCCGGCAAAGACAAAGCAAACAGTATCTGGCCATGGTCGCCGGGTTACCGTCCTGAAATGAAAACACTGATGGAACTTTACGGACTAAAAAGCGGTTCAGTAATATCGGCTGTTGATCTTATTCGTGGTATTGGTGTATATGCAGGATTGAAAGTTATAATGGTGCCGGGTGCAACGGGTCTTTACAATACAAATTACGAAGGCAAAGCTCAAGCAGCTATCGAAGCACTGAAAACCGACGATTTTGTATATCTACATATCGAAGCAAGCGACGAAGCCGGTCACGAAGGGGATGTGGATTTGAAAATCAAAACCATAGAATACCTCGATAAAAGAATTGTAAAGCCAATTCTCGATGAAGTTTTAAAATGGGACGAACCTGTAACCATAGCTCTTTTGCCCGATCACCCAACGCCTTGTGCCATTCGTACACATACCAATAAAGCTGTGCCATTCATCATTTATCGTCCGGGTGAAAATCCCGACAGTGTACAGTATTACGATGAATTTTCATGCGAAAACGGTAGCTATGGTCTGCTCAGAGAGATGGAGTTTATGCAGCGGTTGATAAGATAAAATTTCTCCTTTCTTTCGCTACAACGGATAAATTCAAAGGAATATTTGGAGAGTAAAATGGGGTTTAATTTTAGAAGTTTTTTAGTAATATACTAACTTAATTACCCTTTTGGGGTTATGGGTCATTTATGAAATACTACAGTACCAACAAAAAAGTGAAAGGCGAAAGTCTTGCCAACGCGGTTGTTAAAGGTCTTGCTGAAGATAAGGGACTTTTTATGCCCGAATATATACCTGAAATTCCGTCCATGTTTTACGAGAATATCGACAAAATGTCGTTTCAGGATATGGCTTACACTGCTGCATACATGCTTTTTGGCGACGATGTACATGCCAATATGCTGAAAATGATGGTGAACGATACGCTGAGTTTCGATGCGCCACTCGTAAAAGTGGAAGAGAATATTTACAGTCTGGAATTGTTTCACGGACCAACATTGGCATTTAAAGATGTAGGTGCAAGATTTATGTCGCGTATGTTGGGCTATTTTATACAGCGCTCTGAGGATGGAAACCGTCAGGTAAATGTACTGGTTGCCACTTCCGGCGATACGGGAAGCGCTGTAGCCAATGGTTTTTTGGGCGTGGAGGGTATTCATGTATATGTGCTTTATCCCAAAGGAAAAGTGAGTCCTATTCAGGAATGTCAGTTTACGACTTTAGGGCAGAATATCACAGCTATCGAAGTGGATGGCACTTTCGATGATTGTCAGGCATTGGTAAAAACTGCTTTTATGGACGAAGAACTGAATACTAAAATGAAACTTACGTCGGCAAATTCCATTAACGTAGCACGTTTCCTTCCCCAGGCATTTTATTATTTTTATGCTTATGCACAATTAAAAAAGTTTTCCGAAGCTGAAGCTAATCACATGGTAGTTTGTGTACCGAGTGGAAATTTTGGAAATATTACGGCCGGACTTTTTGCCAAACGTATGGGATTGCCTGTAAAACGCTTTATAGCAGCTAATAACCGAAACGATATTTTTCTGGAATATCTCAAAACGGGCGAGTATAAGCCACGTCCTTCAGTTGCAACAATTGCTAATGCTATGGATGTAGGGGATCCAAGTAATTTCGCACGTATTCTCGATTTGTATAACCATTCACACGAAGCTATTACGGCTGAAATAAGTGGTGTAAGTTACACTGACGAACAAATTGCCGAAACTATGCGCAACTGTCGTAAAAATACGGGTTATGTACTCGATCCACATGGTGCATGTGGATATCAGGCATTAAAAGATTTACTTCAACCGGGCGAAACCGGTGTTTTCCTTGAAACGGCTCATCCGGCTAAATTTCTCGATACCGTTCAGGATATTCTAAACGAAAAAATCGAAATTCCACGGAAATTGCAGGAATTTATGAAAGGAAAGAAACAAAGCATAGGAATGAGTAAGAAGTTTGAGGACTTTAAAAGGTATTTAATGGATAATTAGTTGATAATTAACAGTTGATAGTTGATAGGTAAGAGTCGATAGGTATGAGTTGATAATGCAAATTTGAAAACTTTTTGCAGTTTGATAATAAATTTATTAAACATACAAAAAGAACTGCGAGCTAAACCAACCTGCCAACCCATTAACAATAAATCAAACCTCAATTGTAAATTGTAAATGATTAAATTGTAAATAAAAAGATGTTTTCAGGAATAGTAGAAGAAGCTGCACGCGTTGTGGCATTGCAAAAAGAGCAGGAAAATCTGCATATCACCATGGAGTGTTCATTTGTGAACGAGTTAAAAATTGATCAGAGTGTAGCACACAATGGCGTTTGCCTTACTGTGGTAAAAAAAACCGATAAAACTTATACCGTTACAGCTATAAAAGAAACGCTTGATCGATCGAATCTCGGAAAACTCGAAGTCGGAAGTAAGGTAAATCTTGAACGGAGCATGTTGATGAATGGTCGCCTCGATGGGCATATCGTTCAGGGACATGTAGATCAGACTGCTGTTTGCACCGAAGTAAAAGAGGCGGAAGGAAGTTGGTATTTTACTTTTGAATACGCTTTTGATAAAGAAATGGCAAATAGGGGTTATTTTACCGTGGATAAAGGTTCGGTAACTGTAAATGGCGTTAGCTTAACAGTTTGTAACCCTACTGAAAGGACATTTCAGGTAGCCATTATTCCATATACTTACGAGCATACAAACTTCCATCAAATTCAGGTTGGTACTACAGTAAATATCGAATTTGATATCATAGGAAAATATGTAAGTCGCATGTTGGCTTTGCAAGGTTAAATATTCTTTCAATAAAAACTTATTGCAGTTCAAGTTGTTGTTTAAATAGATACAAACAGTAAACTGAATAACATGCATAAGTTGAGGAATCAAATTATTGAATCGTTTTTTAATCCTGTCCTGCATTTTCTCCCATTAATGATATTTATGGTATTGCAGGATTTTTATGGCAATAAACAGGCATTGGGTATTGCTTTAGTAGTAAATGCAGTGCTGTTGATTTATATTTTTGTAAGATACCGTCGAATACTACTTTGGTTTATCGGTTCCACTGTAATATTTTTGATTATTTCTCACTCAATTTCGGCGTTACAAGTTTATTTCTCTGGTTATACTTATGTTTATCATATTGATGAGTTTGCAGTTTTAACACTTTTCAGTGTTTCAATACTCTCGCGAAAATTTGTCGAAAATATTATTCTAAGATTTTCTCCCCGTAACTTTTCTATGCTGAATAATCTCTCGGAGATGTTCAGATTTATGGCTATCCTTACTGTTTTAATAGCATGCTATTTATCGATAAGTTTGTTATTTGCATCACATTTACACCCACATGCCAATGATATTGGTTTCATACATGGCGTTTTTGTAACCTTATTAGCTTTTATTTTTGTTTATGAGATAATTCGAGTTACGATAGTTCGCGTTCGTTTAATAAAGGAGGAATGGTGGCCTGTAGTAAATGAGCAAGGTAAGAAAATTGGTTCCATTCATAGTTTAACCAGTCTTAGAGACCAAAGCAAATATATGCATCCTATTGTCAGAGTGTTTTTAATAGAAAAGAATAAAATTTTTCTTCAAAAACGAAGCGAACATGATAATTTTGCTCCCGGATTTTGGGATACTGCCATTTCTAACCATGTTCGTCTGAACGAAAAAGTAGAACAATGCATCGTACGGACAGCTTTCGATCGGTATGGTGTTACCGGTATAAAACCTGTTTTCTTAACCCATTATACTTACGAAACGCCTGTTGAATTTGTGTATGCCTACGTTTTTGTTACTTGTGGATTACAATCGATAAAACCCGATCCAAGATACAATGAGTCAACTAAATGGTGGACTATTAAGCAAATAGAAGAAAACTTAAATACTGGTATTTTTTCTCCTACTTTTGAACTTGAATTTAATTTCCTGAAACGAAGTGGTCTGATTGATGCGGGTTTTTGCAGCGAAGATTGTGCTTTGAAAAAAAATCTGGGTAATAAGTATGTAAGTAAATCAGTCGTGTAAATGCTTCACTTTATCTTCTTTTTGGTTTTGTAGCTCAGTATATGTATTGTAACTCCCGTTGCAATACTTCCCAATAATATCTGAAGCAGATATTTTCCACTCAAAGCAAAAAAAACTGTTGCAAGAATAGTTATCCATAACAAACTGACTGCATATATTTTTACATGCAAAGGTATCGCTTTTTCTTCGTGAAAACTTCTCACCAAACTTCCAAAAACACGATGTTCCATCAATTTTCGGTAAAATTTATCCGAACTTCTTGCAAAAAGCGCTGCTGCAAGCAAAATAAAGGGAGTCGTTGGCAAAATTGGCAAAAACATCCCGGCTATGCCCAATCCAAAACTTATAAAACCTGCTATCGTGAGTAATATCTTCAATGGTTGTATTTTTTATTTTCTACTTCTCAACAGAAAAAATCGGAATAAGTTTATAAAACGTAAGTAATTTTTTTAAATCTGTTTTTAAAACTCATTTTTCATCAAAAAGTTTATAAATAAAAACTAAGTTTTTTTTCAAATTTCGTTCAAAGCTTTTTTAAACAACTTCTGTGCCTTTGAGTAATCGATTTTACTACACGGACCTGAAATACAGCCTCCTTCACACGCCATTACTTCTACAAAATTTCCGGGTGCTTTTCCTTTAGCATACGCCCGTAGCAACGCAATATTCTTTTTATTAAGATTCGCTACTGTAAGAGGTTTGATTCCAATTTCAGGGTAAATGGTTTGAATTGAAGATATAACACCCCCTGTCCTTGCAAATACACGTCCGTGCAATGGTGCTACATTATTATCTTCGGAGCCTGTTTCCACTTCAATTTTCAATCCGCTGAAAAGACATTCAAGTTCTTCAAAAGTAAGTGTAAAATCCACATCGGGATGCGACATTACTTCCCTGCGTTTGGCAACACACGGGCCAATAAAAACCAGGCGGGCATCAGGATATTTTTCTTTTGCCATTTTTGCG
The DNA here is from genome assembly GCA_964396515.1 of uncultured Paludibacter sp. Classification (GTDB taxonomy): domain Bacteria; phylum Bacteroidota; class Bacteroidia; order Bacteroidales; family Paludibacteraceae; genus Paludibacter. The sequence continues at coordinate 2,834 of CAYNGF010000112.1, read as the reverse complement.
GTGTAATACATTGGCGAGCCGGTGTGCGAAACATACGGCTTCATTTCCGGCATATGTTTTTCTACAAGATCGATGTACGATGGACAGCAGGAAGTAGTCATGAATTGTTGTCCTGATTCGAGTTTTTCCATGAGTTCTTCACCTTCCCGATGTGCAGTTTCTACTGCCCCGAAGGCAACTTCAAGTAGATCGGTAAAACCAATTTTCTTTACGGCATTAGCAATATCTGTAACCGAACCTTCAAATTGCGACATAATGGAGGGTGCAATAAGCGCCACAAGTTTTTCACCTCTCTCTATAGCCTGTAAGATATCAAAAATCTGTGATATTTCGTAAATTGATCCAAAGGGACAGGCATTTATACATTTACCGCAATAGATACATTTTTCCTCGTCAATGTGTTCGATTCCGTTTTCATCTTTACTAATGGCTTTTACAGGACAAACTTCTTCGCAGGGCACGGGTATGTAAACAATAGAATGGTACATACAAGCATCTTTGCAAATGCCACAATTGATGCATTTTTTATGGTCAATATATGCCTGACCGTTTTCGTGGAAGGAAATAGCGTCTTTCGGGCAATTCATATAGCACGAACGTGCAACGCAGCCTTTGCAAAGATTTGTTACAACATAATTTGTTTTAACGCATGCGGTACAGGCTTCGTCCACTACTGTGAGTATACTTTTTGAAGTTGTTTTGCGGTTTAAAGCATTGGTTGCATACACTGATAACGGAGTTAGCTCATCTTCTTCTTCATCAACACGATAACCTAATATAGGCATCATTTTATACTTTAGAACTGCACGTTCTTTATGAATGCAACAACGTCCCCGAGCTTGTGCATTTTTGGGGGACATTTCGAGTGGGATGCGATCAATTTCACTTACAAGTTTTCCTTCTTTATGCAGAGATATAAGTTTGGACATTAGCACTCTGCGCACAATCATCGTGTTATTAACAAAAGCCATCGATATGGTTTTTTAAAATGGAGTGCAAAGGTACAAATTTTTTTCCAATTAAAGAAATATTTCTTTAATTAATTATCGAAAACAATCAGATTTTTCCTGTATATGCCGATGTGCGTTTTATTCCCTGAAAGATAAAATCTACGATACTGTTTTTGTTTTTTTCGAATTCGGTGCTGATGTTCTGACGAATATAAGGTACTTCAAGCCCTTTGATTGCGTAAAAAATTATGGTGGCTGAGAGTTCAGGATCCATTCTTTTGAATACTTTCTTTTCGATGCCCTCTATAAGTATTGATTTTATTAGTGCTATTTCCTTTATATCCACTTTTCTGCGTATGCGTTCTACCTCATAAATATCATGGAAGAAATCAGCACGTAACGATCCGTTTCTGGTTACAACTTCTTTAATGGCATCAAGATGGGTTAAGATATGGTTGGTAAGTTTAATGTCCGGTTCGCAAATTTCTTCAGCTTTCTGAGTTAGGCGGTCGAGTATATGTTTTAATTCAATATCAATTACTGCTCTGTAAATTTCTTCTTTATTGTTGAAATATGTGTAGAGAGTTCTTCTGCCTTTGCTTGAAGCTTCCGCAATATCATTCATAGTTACATCTTTTTTTCCATAACGGGCAAACAGATTTCGGGCAACTTCGATGAGTTTTCGTTTGGTGGCAGAGATTTTATTCGACATAGCAATTGTTACTTGGTTTAATGCAAAGATATTAATTATTTCATTATTCTATAACGAATATTTACACAAATTTTACATAAATGTGTAGTAAAATTGAAAACTATAACATCCAAAAAAATAAAGCCGGTTTTCCTCTTTCCTCTTTCCTTGTAACTTGTAACTTTTTTTATTCTATGTTCTGTTTGCTAATAAATTTCCACCACACCGATTTCACAAAATGCACTGTGAGAAAAGCAAGGATAAGTCGTGGAATCATTATCCAGCCTGCGTTTACTCCAATTGCCACAAACAACAGGGTATCTTCAAGCATTGAATGATTAATGGCGATATGATAATTGAGCAGTTTGGCATCGCGTGGTTTAATCTCGCTTTGCTCTACAGCCTCTACCATGATAGCCGAACCGTAGGTTAACCCAATTATCTGACTTACAAACCATAAAAATGAACTTTCGGTAGAAAGTCCGAAAAATTTCATAACAGGTGCGAAAACTCTTGAAAGCAAATCGAGGATTCTGAATTCTTTCAGTATATTTTGCAGCAACATAAGACCACTTACAATCAGTGTAATCTTCAATGAGAGCCATCCGGTAGAAATTAACCAGCTGTCGAGCATATCGGGTAACGAGTTGAAAACCGTAATAATTGCTTTAGTTGTATTTACTCCGATGTTTTGAGGTATTAGCAAGTTCAGAAACCATGCGGCAACAAATGACATGCCTACACGTAATAATATGATAATTACAGCCGATGAACCTGTTTTCTTTTGAACTGCGGTTTCAACTATCATGTTATGTGTTATAAGGCACATTACAGCCAGTATCGTAATTTCGCGCATATCGAGCGGTAATGTTGCAATAATGGCAATGGGAGCGTAAAGAGAAAGAAAAAAACTGGTTATGAACACTATGGCAGATTCGCCGGGCAAACCTATGAGCGAAAACCCAGGTTCGAGCAAATTGGCAATCCATCCTATTATGCCATAATACTGTAATATACTTACGCCCAAACTAACAGGTACGATAATTTTTAATAGCCACCAAACAGTGCGGCGCGAAACTGGTAACGATGCCAGAAATGTATTTTTAAAACGTATCAAGGGTGTATTCATTACAGAAGGAAACGGAGTTTGTATAAAACAAGAAAGGTTGTCTCCCGACAACCCAATCTTTTTA
>CAYNGF010000111.1:0-11346 GCA_964396515.1 uncultured Paludibacter sp. | reverse complement strand
TAAAAAAGTTCGATAAATTTATTTACGGATTCGTGCCCGGACTTTTATTGCCTGCACTTTTCATTTACGTTTATATTGAACGATTTTATACCGGCGAAGGCAATCCGTTCGAAGTAATAAAGCTTTTGTATCCAAGCACTTTACTCGGAAAATTGGTTTTATTGTCGGTTTTACCTGATCTGATGTTTGTTTTTTTGTTTTACAAACGCGATACATTCAAACTTGCTGTCGGATGCATGGTTGGAGCAGTTTTTTACATTATTGTTGCCACGTTTTTGTTGTGAAGGAGACGAGTAAACGAAGAAACGAGTTAGCAAAGTAAACAGCTAACGCCAAACTCAAAACCTAAAATAAAAAACCCAAAACACGGAACCCGAAATACGAAATACATAACCCTGAATTAATATAATGCGTTACTTTCTGATAGCCGGTGAAGCTTCGGGCGATTTACATGCCGCTGCTTTGATGCACGAACTGAAAAAAGTTGATGCACAGGCTGAATTTTGCTATATGGGCGGCGATTTAATGCAGGCACAGGGAGGAAAATTAGTGCAGCATTATAAAAATACTGCTTTCATGGGTTTTATCAGGGTGTTGATGAATTTCCGTAAAGTGCTGAAATCTTTTGAAGTTTGTAAAAAAGCGCTTAATGATTATAATCCCAATGTAGTGATTTTAATCGACTTTCCCGGATTTAATCTGACAATGGCAAAATTCGTTAAGCGTAAACTACATAAACCTGTTTTTTATTACATTCCCCCGAAAATCTGGGCATGGAAAGAAGGCAGAATCAAACAAATTAAAAAATATGTCGATAAGGTTTTTGTAATACTTCCCTTCGAACCCGATTTTTACCGGAAACATAATTACGAAGTAGAATACACTGGCAATCCTACTGCTGAACAAATTGAAAAAAGTAAATTTTATATCCCCGATTTTGAAGAATTTATAAGACAGAATAATTTATCTTCAAAGCCGATAATAGCACTTTTGCCCGGAAGTCGTAGGCAGGAAATTTCTGCATGTTTGCCAAAAATGTTACGTGCAGCATCAGATTTCAATCAGTATCAAATTGTAGTTTCAGGAGCTCCGGGAATAGAACCTTCGTTTTATAAACCCTTTTTAAAAGAAACTAAAATTCCTGTTCTTTACAATCAAACACATTCGCTAGTAAAGCATTCCAAAATTGCCATCGTAAATTCGGGTACAGCCACTCTTGAAACAGCTTTGCTTGGTACGCCGCAAGTTGTTGTATATCATGTAAAGTTCGGAAAACTTGCGCTGTTAGCGAAGAAACTGTTTCTGAAAGTAAAATTCGTTTCGCTTGTAAATCTTATTGTAGGACATGAAGTGGTAAAAGAACTGATAGCTTCTGATTTTACAGTTCAGAATCTTCAAACTGAAATGAATAAATTATTCGATAGTCCTGAAAATATACAAATAATGCGTGAAGGTTATGCTTTGCTTGCCAATAAATTAGGTAAAATGCCATCGGCTGAAACAACTGCTCGCAAGATAAATTCGTTTTTAACTAAAAAATAGCCTAGTGGTATTTAGGCCGGAATTTGTTTACTAAAACCCAATTTAACATCAAGGTTTAATAATCTTTTTATTTACAATTATTCCGTTATTGAATTTTACGCCAATAATATAAACTCCTTTATTAATATTTTCTAATTCAATTTTATTTCCTATAGTACTTTTAATTTTTAAGCCATTCGAATTGTATAAAATTATTTCCGAAACATCTAATTCATCAACTATGAGATAATCTGATTTCCTAAGAATTTTTAGATCTTTATTCGATGAAAAGTTAATATTACTATTTCCGGATGTCAAAGCTGTTGGCTCATTGTAATTTTTAATATAAAACTTCAATCCTTCAACGCGGTTACCGTTAGTTCCGGGTTCGCAAATATTCAGGGCAAAATCGAAACATCCTGTTCGCTGAAGTACTTTTACCAAAATTCTGTTTTCACCTTTCAGTAAATCAATCAGCGTTTTATCCGTAACAAGATTTGCATTTGGGCGTGAACCGCTGTAATTATATACTGCTTTTCCATTTAGAAAAACTGTCATGTCTTCTTCAGAATTCAACCATAATTCAATATTTTTTCGCGCCACAGGCGAATAAACATTACTGAAACAATACGCCACAACATTTCCATTCGGATTCAGATAACTGTTCAGGTCAATTCTATCATCGAAAAAGTAAATAGGTGCCGACCATTTTGCATCGCCTTTTTGGGGATTTGCACTGCTTTCACCTCCCAAATAATCGGTTGACATAGTGGTGTAATTGTATGCATGAGAAACCAGCCAAATTCTGTTACTTTGCCCGTATTGTGCGTGAATTGAGCCTCTGTTAAACTGATATGTATATTTTGCGGCAATATCTTCGCCTAAAATGGTTATGCTATCAGAATTGTTTGTGCCAAGCCCAATTTTTTCTGCCATAGTAAGATGGGCAATATCGTCAGGATTCGAACCAATGATTCTTGCACAAACATGGTCAACCGCAACGGGATTGGCTCCTGCAATAATGGTATTCAGCCTTACCTGATTTGCTCCGCCTGTCATTAGCGTTTTTTGCGTTTCGAGACATAATAACGCATCAACAACATTAAGTGTAAAATTATTTATACAACTGCACAAGTCAACAATTTCTTCGTCCTGCCAAGATTTATAGTTGTAAACCGATGTAAATTCTGCATGATGAATCAGCTTTCCTCCCGGACCACCGCTCACTTTATTCCATCCATATTTTGCACCGGCAGCTATTCCAATCTGATTTTTAAGTGCATTGGTTATGCCCGGTTCATGCATTTTTAATACCGGGACATTTATAAATTTTATATTTGGTGATGTTAAAAATTTATGAATCCAATATTTACCTTTTTGTGGATATGCCAGACTTGCTTTTGAAGGTACATAAACCAGGTTAATACCTTTTGCCGCTTCATCGTTCAGATCTACAAGTTCAAAGTTTATTCCTTTTAAATCTGCATCTGTTGATAATTTATTATAGCCGGCCGCAATCCATCCTTCGCCGCCCATTGTGGCATTGCTGCGTGCAGAGCCTTCACCAATATAAATTTTACATTTATTCTGATAAGTATCGTAAATTATTGAAATGATTGATTTTACTACACGTATATCAGTATTCTCTCCATCGCCGGTGGCTTTTGCACCTACAATATTCGGTTTAATCAAAACAGTATCGCCTTCGTGTATAAAAGCCGAAATTCCACCAATTAAATCGATGGCTTGTTTCACCATGCTTTTTATATGCTGATACGATAAATTTGAAGTTGCAACTGGCGCAGGATTTGGCAACAGAGCATTATCAGAAGCAATTACAGCAACTTTTTGAGCTCGGGGAGACGGGAAATTAAACAACGAATCGGCCCTGAACGAACCTTCAATTACTGTTTGTTTATTATTGTAAGCCATATCCCAAGCCAGTAATCCACTAATTGAAGTAACTATAAAAATGACTTTTATAATTTTTATTTTTTTGTTTATTGATTTCATGGATTCGATTTTACAGAAAAATTGTTTGTATAGAATTACCGAATTTATATTATTCTATAAATCATCGTATTATTATGCTAAAACAGATTGTACAATAATCCTGATGCTACCGCGCCAATTAAGATAACGCTCAAATATATGGATAATATTCTGATATTGAAAACAGAACTAAGAATTACCAGATTTGAAATACGCGTTGAAGGACCGGAAATGAAAAACGCAAGAATAGCTCCTTTTGTCATTCCCATTTCCGAAAGTTGAAAAAGGACTGGAATTGCAGCTCCACCGCAGGAATACAGCGGAATTCCGGCACCTGTAGCAAAAATAACCGATGCCACTGAACCGCTTCCCATTATCCATTCAACCTGTTCGGTTGTAATCAGATTTTTAATCGCAGCAGCAATTAATATCGCAATACTAAAGTATTTCAGCATGTATAAAGTGGCGCCCTTAAGCTCTTTCAGAAAATGTTGCAGATAATTATTTTTATCGGACTTCGTTGTTTTTGTTATTTCTTTATCGCTATCACCTTTTACATGTCCAACTTTTTTGCCCAGAAACAAAAAAATATAACCTGCAATAGCTCCAAGTAAAATTCCTGTAATAAGACGTACAATTGCCATTTCGTACCCGAAAGCACCAAGTGTTAACATAAATATCGTTGGATTCAATATCGGCGAAGCTACCAAAAAAGCCATTAACGGACCAAGTGGTGTGCCTTTTTTATATAAACTTCCAGCCATTGGAATGCAAATATAAGTTCCCAAAGGCGATATTACGCCAAAACTTGCTGCACCGAAAATTGATAAATGCGGATTGCGGGCTACATAAGCACTTAGCTTTTGCTTGTTGATAAATGCCTGAAAAAAAGCTGTAAAAATTATCCCGATAACCAAATATATTAGTAGTTCAAGAAATAAAGCCCATGCATCAACAATGATTCTGTATGTGTACGTCATATAGAAAAGTGATGGTAGAGTTTCAAAAAAATTTTTGATAACGAGGAGCATTTCTGTATCTTAATTGGTTTAGAAAAACCTAAAAATTTTTTGTGCAACAAAAATACTGAACTTTCTTATTTTTACAAGTTTATAATTCCTGAATATTTTTTGATTGAAAACATGAATCAATGTCATAACTACTCTGTTCAAAGGTAGGTGCTTCATTTAGTGTTTTTCGGGAAATTGATTGGTTAAAAATGAAATTTACTTAAAAGAACCACCAAATTAGAGTGCACAAATGTTAATTGTTGCTTTAACCTACCCCTTTAAGGGGTTGGGGGACTGATTAGTAATAAAATATCATTACTTTTGCACGAAAATTGAATTGTAAACATGTAATTTAAAAATGAAATTCACATGTACAATTTTAAAAAGACATAATAAGAGAGATAAAAAAGTAAAACCAACTTCACATCCCCTCTTTCGGAGGGGCTTGGGGAGGCTAAATAAAAACAAACATGAAAAAAGCAATTATCACCACAGAAAAGGGTGCAATGAAAGTAGAATTTTATGAAAAAGATGCCCCCAATACAGTTAAAAACTTTTGCGATTTGGCAGAAAAAGGTTTTTATAACGGATTGACTTTTCACCGTGTAATTCCTGATTTTGTAATTCAAGGTGGTTGTCCCATTGGCAACGGCACAGGCGGCCCGGGTTATAAAATTAATTGTGAACTCGATGGCGATAACCAATACCACGACCGTGGCGTATTATCAATGGCACATGCCGGAAGAAATACAGGCGGGTCGCAGTTTTTTATTTGTCATAGCCGGAGAAATACCGCTCATCTTGATCGTCATCATACTTGTTTTGGTCGTGTAGTGGAGGGCCTGGAAGTGATTGATGCAATCCGTCAGGGCGATAAAATGATTACAGTTGAAATTATTGAAGAATAGTGGTTGGTGAATTGGTGATTGGTGAATTAGTGAATTGGAGATTGCTGGGACTTAATTCGTAATTTGCAATTCGTAATTTATTCCTCGCTACCCCGATATTCACTCCTAAAAATATATATGCAATTACAAGCAATCCTTTTCGATATGGATGGTGTTTTGGTTGATTCGGAAGAGTACATTTTCGAAGCAGCTAAATTAATGTTTGCCGAACATGGTGTAAAAGTTCATCCACATGATGCTTTACCTTTTGTGGGTACGGGAGAAAACAGTTATATCAGTGGAATAGGGCGTGCAAACGGATTTGAAGTTGACATTGAACGAGATAAAGCAAGAACGTATCAGATTTATGCTGAAATTACGCGCGGAAAACTAAGTTCACTTCCAGGGACCAAAAGTTTTATCCGACAATGTAAGCAAAAAGGCTTGAAACTTGCAGTTGCAAGCAGCGCCGATAGGGTGAAAATAGAAATTAATCTGCGCGAAATTGGATTGCCGGTCGATACTTTTGATGTGATTGTAAGTGGTGAAGATGTCGAACGAAAAAAACCATTTCCTGATATTTATATACTTGCTGCAAAAAAAATGGGAATTCAACCAGAAGAATGTTTAGTAGTAGAAGATGCTGTGAGTGGCGTGAAAGCCGCAAAAGCTGCCGGAGCAAAATGTTTGGCCCTCACAACTTCATTCACAGCTGATAAACTTACAGAAGCAGATATAATACAAACTTCACTCGAAATGGATTTGGAAGAACTTTTTTTATTTTGGAAATTTTGAAAATAAGGAATGATTAAAAGTTTTTTCCATTTACAAAAAAATCGTAAATTGTAAATCGTAAATTTTCGATGACTTTCACTCTTTGGCTTATTTCCATACTTTGTGCTGTAATGATTGGCATGTCCAAAACCGGAATAAACGGTTTGGGAACGTTAGTCGTACCGATAATGGCATTAGCATTTGGAGGAATGCCTTCTTCTGGTTTAGTACTTCCTATGCTGGTTATGGCAGATATTTTTGGGGTTATATACTACCACCGACATGCACATTTTATAACATTGATCAAAGTTATGCCTTGGGCATTAACAGGTTTAGTTATTGGATTAATGATTGGAAAATCAATTTCGGCAATGCAATTCCGTCAGCTTATGGGTTGGTTAATGTTACTTAGTTTGGCTGTTATGCTTTGGAGTGAATATAACAAGTGGCAATCATTAAAACAACCTTCAAAAAGATGGCTGACAATCCCTTTTGGGATTACAGGAGGATTTTCAACTATGATAGGAAATGCTGCAGGTCCGGTTATGAGTGTATATTTGCTTCTGAAAAACCTTCCTAAAAACGAATTTATTGGAACTGCAGCATGGTTTTTCTTTATTGTGAATTTAATAAAAATGCCTCTTCAGATATGGGGATGGCATAATATCACTTCTGAATCGCTGATTTTTAATCTGAAAATGTTTCCTTTTATCGCTTTAGGAGCATTTTTGGGAATAAAATTAGTAAAAATGATTCCCGAAAAAATTTACCGATGGTTTATTATTGTCGGTACGTTTATTTCGTCAATATCTTTGGTTTTCGGTAAATAAAGAAAGTATCGCGAAAGAAAAATTTCAGAGTTTCAAGTTCATAGAGTTTGTCAAGTTAATTAAGTAGAAAGTAAGAAATTGAGAATCTAAGAAATTAAGAAAGCGTGTTACATTTCTTCAATTTAATTTTTCATTCTCATTCTGCAAACGGAATCTTCGTTTCACTACGATTGGCGCATTTTCCCATTTGCATATTAGCACATAATTGAATTTTCTCTTTGAACCTTTTTCTTTCATTGAATGTTTACAATCAACAATAAATTAAAACTATCATGCATTATCTTGGATTATTAGGTTTAGGTGAGGGGAGAAGCGTTATGTCGGCTGCATTGCAAAGTGCCGATTGGGAATTAGTGAAAATTTGTGATTTAAATGAAGAACTTTGCCTTAAACGTGCTAAAGAATTTGATTTTCATAATTATACAACCCGATATCAGGATTTGTTGGACGATCCGAAAATAGATGTTATCGGAATTTATACTCCCGATAAATTGCATGCCGAACACATTGCTATGGCTTTGCAAGCGGGAAAACATGTGATCTGTACAAAACCGCTAATCGATAATTTAAGCAAAGCCGATGAACTTTTCCGTTTAAGTAAAAGTACCGGGAAAAAAGTATTTGTAGGTCAAAGCAGCCGTTTTTTTGAGTCAATGATTTATCAACGCAAGGAATTTGACGCCGGAGAAATAGGTGAACTGGTAACGGTTGAAGCATATTATCATGCCGATCATCGGTGGTTTTTGGGTAAAGGATGGTCACTTGAAAGTTCTTTTAAATGGTTATTTGGTGGTTTAAGTCATCCTGTTGATTTAGTACGCTGGTATATGCCAAATATTGTGGAAGTTATGGGTTACGGAATGCTAAGCCCGAATGGGAAGGCCTGTAGATTAAAAAACGAAGATACCATGCATTTTATACTAAAATCAGCCGATGGACGTATAGCGCGTATTAGTGGTGTATATTCTTCACCCATTCAACCAACAGTTCGCGATAGTGAAATGAGTTGCATTTTAAGAGGTACTGAAGGTTGCAGTCAAGCTGATTATATGGATTTAAGATACGCAGTAACAAACAGAACTGGAGAGGAGAAAATATTGACTTTTGAGCACAAACTGAAACATTATTTCCGTTTCGAAGGTAAATCGCATCATGCTGGAGAATATCAGAATTATCTTGAATATTTTGCTTCGTGCCTTGATGCAGGAAAGACTGCTTTCCCAGATTTAAAGGAAGGTGTTGGAACAGTAGCTGTTATGCAGGCCATGGATGAATCGCTTCGAACTGGCATGCCTGTAAAAGTAGATTTAAGCATAAATGTAATTTAATGATTCTCAATTATAATATCAAATGTATTGAGTAAACCTAAAATATCTGGAAAAGAAAATCTTGCTTTTTTTATATCATTTTTAATGGGATCAATTGAATAATTATATGCGGAACTAAAATTTACTTTTTCAAGCTTAGTATTTTCAAAAATAGCACGTATAAGGTCGCAATTTTCAAATAAAGAACCTGTTAAATCACAATTAGTAAAATCTGTTTCTTGCAAACGACAATTTCTAAATATGGTGTTTTTAATTTTGGTATTATAAAAAGAAGAATGATTCAAAGTACAATTATCGAACCTGAACGACAAACCAAATTCATTACAATTGCTAAAATCAAGCGCTAACATTTTACAGTTTTCAAAAATTGTATCTCTGAAAGCTGATTTATATAATTTTGTCAGTGATAAATTACATTCAAAAAAACCACAGTCAGTAAATCTACAGCCTGAAATGTCACTTTCTGAGAAATCACAAAGATAAAATTTGCAGTTTTCATATTCTGCTTTCTCAAGAGTGTTTTTTGTAAAATCAGATTTGATAAACGTTTTATTACAAATATAGGGAAGTAACATTGGTTAATTCTTTATAAATATCAGTAAATTAATTAATTGATAAGAATATTTCCTGAAACTAATAGTATCGTTAAGCCATAATACAAGCTATTGCTATACTGTAAAATTTTGAAAGTGTACTTTCGCTACGCGAAGTCATCACAACAGGTTTGTCAGTTCCCTGAAGAATTCCACCCATTTGTGCATCAGCAAAAAGCGAAACACCTTTATAAAAAATATTTGCCGATTCAAAATTAGGGAAAATCAAAATATCAGCATCGCCAAGCACCGGGGTACTTACATTTTTTATTCCTCCACGTTCTTTGTCTAATGCCAGAAAAATATCAAGAGGTCCATCCATAATTATATTTCCAAACTCTCCTTCACGCCAAAGTTGCAAAATATCAATATAATCCTGCATGTAATGAATTTTAGGGTTAGCAATTTCAGTAGCATGAATCAGAGCCACTTTGGGAATTTCAATTCCGAATTTATGAGCAGTGTTTATTGCGTACTTTATCATGGCAATACGTTGTTCAAGGCTGGGAGAGGGAATTACAGCGGGATCAGAAAAAAACAACAGTTTATGATAACGCGGAATTTCGAGGGCTGCATTGTACGTCATTACTCTACCCGGAGGTAATAAGCCTTTTTCCTTGTCGAGTATAGCTCTGAGAATTACATCGGTATTTACAAGTCCTTTCATTAAAATATCAGCTTCACCCTCTTTCACCATTCGAACCGCTTCCAATGTAGCTGCTTTAACTTCGGGAACATCCACAATGTGTACATATTCTGTAAGGTTTTTCTCGAAAAATAACGGTGATTCAATCTGGCCCACGTCGCCAATAAGATAGGCATCTATTATCCCGGCCTCAACTGCCAACAACACTGCTTCTATAGTATGACTGTCACTTGCATTCGCAACTGCAAGTTTCTTTCGTTCGTTTACATTTTGTAAATGTCCGGTAAGTTCAGCAAAAGATTTTATAGGTTTGTTTAACATCCGATTTTTTCTGATTTATCAGCAAAAATAACAAGTTTTTTTGTTTTGTGTACAAATTATCCCAATTAGTTTTTTAGATTTAATAACCTAAAATTTAGATAGTTATTTGTTAAATCAGATATCAGATTTTAATTTAAAATACTCAAAGCTATTATCCTTTTTTTTTATAATTATATTCTAATTCATTCTTACAGTTTGATACAATTTGATTTATTTACCTCATAATAAAATATTTTTTATTCATAGAAAAATGAAATAAAAATAACCCCAAAATACGTTATTTTGGGGTAAGCCAAGTTAAATTTATCTATGTTCGACTTATTGGCGAGTGTAAGTTCCTTCAGAAGTTAAAAAATTACCTTTTGCCATGGCAGATTTTAAAGTTTTCATGTATTCTTCGGACGTTTTTATGTTGCTAAGCACTGATGATTCAATATTCAATGATTGAAGAACCAGTTTGCCATTTTCAAATTTATAATTGTAAAGATAAAAGGTATTTTCAGTTTTGTTATCAACCGTTTTTTGTGCAACAACAAATTTTTGATCGTTAACGGGTACCAACCATGCGATATAGTATTCTGTTTCTGTATCTTCAGTTATATCGTCCCAAATGTCGGCTGCAACTTTGTATGAAAACTGATCGTTTTGACTAACAGTAAATTTTTCGAGATTTATATCCAAATCGTCTGTTTCCCATGTTCCAATAAGTGTTTTCTCAAGCTTTACCGTGCCTTTTGAAGCCAAAGGAACTGATGTGGATTCAGGACAGGAACTTAAAACGAATATTAGTCCAACTAAAAAGAAATAAATACTCAACTTTTTCATACATGTGTTTTTTATAATTATATTTATGAATTGAAACTTGGAATATTTGAGTAAATGATAAAATTTATGTTTAGGAAATGAAACAATTTTTAATACAAAAAGTTTATAAGGGATTCAATATTTTAGTACTTTGTACTTAGTACTTAAAGAAGTATTATTTTGATGTATTTTGCAAAATAGCAGAGTAAAAAAATAGTAATTATTCCCAAAAAATAGTTTTATTTAATCGTTAATTTGTAGGTTTTTGCTTTAAAATCCTCCTTTAAGTTTATTTCCTGTAGTAGGAGAGTTGAGGTTCGAGGCTAAGTAGTAACAAAAAAAAGAGAGCAATTTGCTCTCTTTTAAAAATAAGAATCGAAGATTTGATTTATTTCTTAACCTTAATTGTACAACCAATCGCGGCAGTTTGTTTTAGTACAACTTCTTTACCGGCAAGCAATGCATTTACTGCAGCTTCTACATATTTTTCACTAACATCATTTGCATCGGCATAATTGTTATCTATTGCGCCAATGTAACGAACAATGTTATTCCCTTTTTCTTTATTCAGAATAAAAACATGAGGGGTTTTAGTAGCGCCGTATTGCGGATATATTTTTTGTCCTTCGTCGAACAGATA
>CAYNGF010000110.1:0-11814 GCA_964396515.1 uncultured Paludibacter sp. | reverse complement strand
ATATTCTTAAAATTGCACCTTCGCATGTAAAAGTTGAAGTGCATCATTTGCACGGAGCCGAAAGTTATGTTTGCCCCATCGACTCGGATGCTTATCGTGCTGCCGAAGCCGCCTACACTAAAACTTTTGGGAAACGTCCGCTCCCGGTTCGTCGCGGTGGAAGCATTGGGATTGTACCCGTTTTCGAAAAAGTACTCGGTGTTAAACCTATACTCATGGGCTTCGGACTCGAATCGGATGCCATACACTCGCCCAACGAAAACTTCCCTGTCGAAATGTTTTTCCGGGGAATAGAAACCATTGTGGATTTTTACGGAAATTATAAAAAGTAAAAACAGCAGCAATAATATTTATTGCTTTTCATTGTGTTGAATTTCAGATATTTATAATTATGAAATAAAAAATGAAAAATATTTGCGTAAAAAATGATTAAAATAATTTTTTTTTCGGAGATAATGCATTAAGTTTACAGCACACAAGAAAAGCCTACAAACAAACGTTATATACAAACACTTCTAATACATATTGTCATGACAAAAACAATAACATTTAACGAACTGCGTAAACTGAAAGATTCGCTCCCAAGCGGGAGTATGACCAGGATCGCTGAAGAACTTGGTCTGGAAAAAGAAACAGTACGAAATTATTTCGGGGGTCACAATTACAGAGATGGTAAGAGCTGCGGAATTCACATTGAACCCGGACCCGACGGGGGTTTAGTAATGCTTGATGACACACAAATTCTGGACATTGCATACAGAATACTCGAAGAACAACAAAAACATTAAATTCAATCTTTCAGAAAAAACAAAGCAGCGAAAAACCGGTTTTTCGCTGCTTTGTTTTTTGTTATATAGAGTTTGCTGAAAAACTATTAATAATTTGAGATAATGTCTTGTAGAGATACTATTGCAATTGTTTACCATAAATTTAAGGGAACCTGAGCCACCATCATCAATAAATTTGATACTTTTGCATTAAGAAATAAAGTTTTTAAGTCCTGCGCAATTTTTCACTTTACACTTATGGTTGATTCGAAGATATCAGTTTTATTACCCGAAGCCTTTGCTGAACGTATGCAGCTTTTATTAGAAACGGAATACGATGCTTTTATATCGTCCATGAACGATCCTTCGCCCGTAAGTATAAGAGTAAACACCCATAAAAATCAACTACCGGAACACGAACATGTAAAGTGGTGTCAAAATGGTTATTATTTACCCGAGCGTCCGCTATTTACAGCCGACCCGCTGTTGCATGCCGGCGCTTATTATGTGCAGGAAGCAAGTTCAATGTTTTTGGATGTAATTGCCCGAAAATACATAGCAGATGCTGAGAGGGTTTTAGATCTTTGTGCTGCTCCCGGAGGAAAATCGACATTACTGGCTGATGCACTGAAGCCTGATGCATTACTTGTGAGTAACGAAATTCTACCGCAACGCGCTAACATACTGTCAGAAAATATGACAAAATGGGGAAAATCAGAAATTGTGGTTACAAACAATAAACCTTCCGATTTTGGCAAATTAAGCGGATATTTCGATGCCATTGTGATTGATGCGCCATGTTCAGGCGAGGGTATGTTTCGAAAAGATCCAAATGCAATCAGCGAATGGTCAATAGCAAATGTAAAAAACTGCGTTGTACGTCAGCGAGAGATAGTATCGTCGGTTTGGGATGCGCTTAAAACCGATGGAATACTGGTTTACAGTACCTGTACTTACAACAGTGAAGAAAACGAAGAAAATATTCAATGGATTTGCAACGAACTCGGTGCTGAATTAATCATTGTAGATATTTCAGATTATGAAGGTATCGTAAAATCAGATTTCGGACTGCGATTTTATCCGCATAAAGTTAAAGGCGAAGGTTTTTTTATCAGTGTATTAAAGAAGAAATCGGCATCCGGCAACATTAAAATTAATAAAATAACTAAAGACAAAACCACAAATTTTGTTAACATTAACGAGTTTCCGCTTATTCAATTTAAAAATGCAGACAAATACAAATATCTTCGCATTGCCAATCAATTCATCGCATTTTCAGCAAAATTTATGGATGATTTATTAACGTTTCAATCCTTATTCAAATGTTACGAATGTGGACTGAAATTGGGTGAATTTAAAGGGAAAGATTTTGTGCCATCGCAAAGACTTGCATTAAGCATTGAACTGGAAAGCGATAAAATACCAAGCATACAGGTTGATTACGATACGGCAATAAAATTCCTGAAACGCGAAGCACTCGAAACAGTAAATGCGCCACAGGGATATTTACTTGTTACTTACAAAGGGAATCCGCTTGGTTGGGTTAAAAATGTAGGAAACCGATGCAATAATCTTTACCCGGCAAACTGGCGGATTAGAATGAATTTGTGAGGACTGAAAGGTTTGAAAGGTTATAATGTTTCAGGAGTTTCAAAGGTTCAAAGTTTATAAAGTTTATAAGGTTTATAAGGTTTATAAGGTTTGAAGAATTTATTTCTAATTAGAATCTTAGTATTAGATAATATTAAAAACGCAATAAATTAAAGGATACAAATTAAATAAGTTTTCTCGTAACTTGTAACTTGTAACTTGTTTACTCGTCCACTTGTTTACTATAAAAAAAATGAAAATAACTTTTTTAGGCACAGGCACTTCTACAGGTATACCACAAATTGGTTGCGACTGCGAAACCTGTACATCAATCGACCCGAAAGACAAGAGACTACGAGCGTCGGTGCTGATTGAAGAAGATAACACCGGCATATTGATTGATAGCGGACCTGATATGCGCCAACAATTGCTTCAACATAATATTCGGCATATTTCCGGTTTGCTTATTACACACGAACATTACGATCATTTGGGTGGACTCGACGATGTGCGACCGCTCGGTGAAGTAAACGTATATGCAGAGAAAAAAGTAGCGAATGTAATCCGGCATAACATGTCGTATTGTTTTACCGACAATAAATATCCGGGTGTTCCTGCTATTCGTTTGCACGAAATTGATTTACAGCCATTTATTGTACAAAAACTTACAATTGTTCCTGTAAGAGTAATGCATGCGCGACTTCCGATTCTGGGTTTCAGAATTGGCAAAATGGCATATCTGACAGATGTAAAAACCATCGACGAGACTGAATTGAACAAATTAAACGATCTTGATGTTTTGATTCTGAATGCTTTGCGCCTCAAACCGCATATTTCGCACCTCAGCGTAAGCGAAGCGGTGGAACTTGCAAAAAAAATCGGAGCCAAACGTACATATTTTACACATTTCAGTCATCATTTGGGAAAACATGACGATGCACAAGCAATAATTCCTGATAATATGTACATTGCTTATGATGATTTGGTTGTGGAAATATAAAAAATGAAAGTTTTTACGTTTATTCAGAAATGGAATTTAATAAGCGAAAATAAGGAATAATTTTTGCTCAAAACATATAGCTTTTAGCGCTAAATTATCAGATACATGAAAAATAGCTATTTTATTCGTTTTTTACTGATTATTTTCACAGGCATACTCTTAAGTTCCTGTTCATCTATGCGTTACACCACCCTCGATGTGTTACGTCCGGCTAAAGTTACTTTTCCGCCACAAGTAAAAAACGTTCTGATTATCAACAATTCGGTACTACAGCCCTCTGATTTTGGCCACAAAACGGAAATGTTAAACGAAAAAACTCGGAATGTTAACGTTCGTACTGACAGTTTGGCGATTTTTGCTCTTGCATCGCTCACGGAAGAACTTCGCAATCGTGAGTTTTTTACCGACGTGATACTGAAAGAAAAATCGATAAATAAATCAACTGATTTCTTTTTAGTTAAAGAACTTACCCAGGATAGCGTTAAAGCACTTACGAAAAGATACAATGCAGATGCGGTTATTTCACTCAACCGTATAAAAGTTACCGATCGGATTACAGAATATTACATCGAAGAAGAAAGAAAATATCTCGCTGAACTGAACGCGGTGTACGAAACGCAGTGGAGCATACATTTACCCGACGACAATAAATATTCAGTCGCAACTTTTCGCGATACGGTTTTTTGGGAGTCGGAATCGTACCAACGAAAAAAAGCAATTGAGGGACTGCCAAAACGTGCAGATGCGCTGATTGATGGCGCTTTATATGCCGGACAAAGTACCGCCAAAAAACTGATACCCAACTGGGAAAAAACCGATCGGTATTTTTTCCTTACCGGCAACAGATACATGAAGCAAGCCATGGACTCGGTTTATGTGAAAAACTGGCAGAGTGCCATGGAAAGTTGGCAAAAAATCACACAAAAAGCTTATTCAAATCTGCTGAAAGCAAAAGCTTCGTACAATGCCGCGATTGCTGCTGAAATTTTGGGAGATATTGACAAAGCAATAGATTTGACCTCAAGATCGCTCGATTATTTCGAAAAATCATTAACTACCGATTACGAATCGTATATGCTGGTTACCAATTATTTTGATGAGCTGTTGCGCCGCAAAAAAGAAATAGAACTTGTGCGAAAGCAATTGGGAGAATAATCAATTAATTTTTAAAAAAAATATGACTGTCAACTCACCCTGGCAGTCTTTTTTTTATTAAAACCAAAAAAAACATTTCCGCATGCTAATCCCTCCTTAGTGAGTTAGGGAATTTTAGTTGAGGAAGAAACTACGAAAAATCTCATCACTTAATATTAAAATAAACTTTTTCCTTTTCTTTCATTTTTAGAAAATTAATCAAAAGAATTTATTCAAAAAAAATTCACCCTTAAAAATATCAATTCTACCGACAAAATTTGTTTCTGCTTAATCCCGCTAATACTTTTGAAGTGTTATTTATAAAGTAATGTATAACAAATTTAATTTTTTAAGGTATGAAAACAAGAGAATTTTTAGTAACAGTAATGTTAATGGCTTTTGTGGGTCTGACAGTATCGTGTCAGAAAGAAACCGAAATTTTGCCCGATATGGGTAGCGATTACGAAAATTTTGTAGCATCGGATGCAATGCTCATTTTACCGGGCACTACCTACACCGGTGTTGAACTTTCGGATGCGGAAATTAGCGGATTAATGCAAATGCGCGAAGAAGAAAAACTGGCACACGATGTTTATGCTTATTTTTACGAAAAATATAAAGTGCCGGTATTCAACAACATTTCAAAAAGTGAAAGTGCACACTCAGCCGCGGTTTTACGATTAATAAACTATTTCAGTTTAACAGATCCCGCACTTACTGAACAGGGAGTATTTTCAAGCGTAGAAATACAAGGTCTGTATGATCAACTTATTGCAAAAGGCAGTACATTGAACGATGCATTGGCTACTGGAGCTTTTATTGAAGAATACGACATTGCTGACCTGGACAAAAGTATTAAAGAAACGGATAAAACAGAAATTATCAGAGTGTACACCAATTTGCGCAGAGGTTCTATTAATCATCTGAATGCTTTTGTTAAGTTTTTAAAAGCCAGAGGAGTAATTTACACTCCACAGGTTTTAAGCGCAGAAGTTTTTCAAGCTCTTATCAGATATTAACTATCACAAAGTTAAATATCAAAAGATTAACGTTAAAAATCTTGCTTGCGAAACAATTTCAAACATAGTGAATTATTTTTGAAAAAATAAGCTTATTCTAATAATTATTTGTTTAAATAAAGAAAGGAGAAAAAATCATGATTACAATTTCAAGAAACAAATTTTTGCTGTTGTCAACGTTAATAGCAGTTTTGGTATTTTTACCACTTACTGTCAAAAGCCAATTAATCATCGACATTCAGGTATCGCCTAATGTACTGAATCTGCAAAATTCAGGCGAAGTAGTTACAGTTCATACTGACATTGCCTACGGATTAGTGGTAGGTGCAACAGTTACACTCAACGATGTAGCAATTTCTTGGTGGAAATCAGACGACCAGGGAAATTTTGTTGCAAAATTCAACATTTCAGACATAAAGAATCTTCCGCTCAAAATAGGAGATTTAAACACTCTTGTACTTACCGGCACTACAATTAACGGCGATGAATTCATTGGGAGTTATGATGTTAAAGTAATAAACGTACTTCCGGCAAGCAAGAAGAAATAATGTAGTAGCTCGAATTTAATTATTAAGTTAAAAAATAGCAGTTGGAAATCAACTGCTATTTTTTTGTTACAAAAACTCCTTTTTCGCATCATATAGCACAAAAACAAAGGGTAACCTCCCGGCCACCCTTTGTACATTTAACTTAAACCTTAACTATGAAAAATTTATCTGTTTGTTTACGCTGCAAAGATTGCTCAATGATTTGGTCTACCAAAATATATTAACTACATATAACATTTTATCACATATTTACAATTCTAATGCAACTTATTCGAACTTATTGTAAAAATAACTATATGAAAATGCACCGCTTCTCAATTTTTTGCCGATTTTTATTCAAAAAACAAACAATAAAATTATTTTACATGCAAAACATACGAATGTAATCTCATGATTGATAAATGTACGAAATTGAATTTGCACAATTTTTTAGCTGATTCAAACAAAGATAAAATTTGATTGTTTTTTTATACATTTGTATTCATTTTTATTACATTATAACATGCTAAAAAATAAGATTGATGAAATTCGTGCTGAGTTTCCCTTACTTTCCGAAAAAATTTATAATAAACCGCTGATTTACTTCGATAACGCTGCCACAACCCAAAAACCACGCTGTGTAGTAGAGCGTATGAATTATGCTTATTATCACCTAAATGCCAACATACACCGTGGAGTGCATTACCTAAGTATGAAAGCTACTGAGGCACATGAAACAGCACGGCAAAAAGTTGCTCAATTTTTGGGCGCCGATAAACGTGAAGAAATAATTTTTACTCGTGGAACAACTGAAGCAATTAATTTGGTCGCATATTCCTTTGGAGACGCATTTTGCCAAGTAGGCGATGAAGTGATTGTGTCAGTAATGGAACACCACTCGAACATTGTACCTTGGCAAATGCTTTGCGAACGAAAAGGGATGACATTGAAAGTAATACCAATGAATAGCAATGGAGAACTTATAGTAGAAGAATTTAAGAAACTTATTACTGAACGAACCAAATTAATTTCGGTAGCGCATGTTTCCAATGTTCTCGGAACGGTAAATCCGGTAAAGCAAATAATAGAAATTGCACATGCAACAAATATTCCGGTATTGATAGATGGCGCTCAGGCTGTTCCGCATATCAAAGTAAATGTAAAAGAACTCGATGCCGATTTTTATGTTTTCTCAGGACATAAGATTTACGCCCCAACAGGTATTGGAGTACTTTACGGAAAAGAAAAATGGCTGAATGCCATTCCACCATATCAAGGTGGCGGTGAAATGATTCAAACTGTATCTTTCGAAAAAACTACTTATAACGAGTTGCCATTCAAGTTCGAAGCCGGCACACCTGATTATGTAGGCTCAACGGCACTTGCCGAAGCGCTTACTTATGTAGAAAGCATTGGAATTGATGAAATTGCAGCTTACGAACATGAACTGACCGAATACGCCACGCAAAGACTTCAGGAAATTGATGGAATCAGATTTTTTGGGACTGCCAAAGAAAAAAGCGCGGTTATTTCTTTTCTTGTTGGGGATATTCATCCTTACGATATGGGAATGTTACTCGATAAATTAGGAATTGCCGTTCGCACCGGACATCATTGTGCTCAACCCCTGACAGATTATCTCAGAATACCGGGTACAGTACGTGCATCGTTTTCGTTTTACAACACAAAAGAAGAAATTGATATATTTATCGAGGCGCTCAAAAAAGTAGTAATGATGCTTTCATAGTACAAAAACTTAAAATTTTTTTAAAGTTTAAAAGTTTCGTGGTGCATATAATGATTATCAACTTTTTTACTAAATTAACTTTATGAACTCGATGAACTCTATAAATTCTATAAACTCTATGAACTTTCAAACTTATCAAACTTAATATAATGACTATCAACGATAAACAAAACAAAATTATTGAAGAATTCAATCAGTTTGACGATTGGATGGACAAATATTCTTTACTCATAGATTTGGGAAACAATCTCGAACCGGTAGATGAAAAAGACAAAGTGCCCCAAAACATAATTGAGGGCTGTCAAAGTCGGGTATGGCTTACAGCAGATTTTAACAATGGAGTGGTTACTTACAAGGGCGAGAGCGATGCAATTCTTGTCAAAGGAATTGTATCTTTGCTTATTCAGGTATTATCAGGACATACGCCTGATGAAATTCTGAATACCGATTTGTATTTTATCGAAAAAATCGGTTTACGCGAGCATCTTTCTCCTACACGTTCAAACGGTTTGCTTGCGATGATTAAACAAATGCGATTGTATGCTTTAGCTTACAAATCCAAAGCAAACTAATTTATAACTGCATCTTCAAGGTGTAAAAATTTTCCGCTTATGTACAATTTTTTTTTCGGAAGATATTTTAGCCAATGGTTAACGTTATTGGCTTTATTGCTTATTTCAACAGGTGCAAAAGCTCAAAAAATTGAGTTAAATAAAATTGGTTCTTCAGAAAAAAAAATTACCGGAATAAGTTGGGGAGTGCCTTTTACACAATCGGAAGTAAAAAAAGACCAACAGTTTTTATTGAAAGCCGATGCAGAGGACGTTCTTGTACAATCCTGGCCTTTGGCATACTGGCCTGATGGTTCGGTAAAATGGATGGGTATGGCAGCAACTGTACCTAATGCTGATAAATATATAATTGAACCGGTAAAAAACATGTCGCTGATTTCCGGCATTAACATACTTGAAACTGCAAGCGCAATTACTGTATCAAACGGCGATTGGAGTTACGAAATTCAAAAAAATGGTTCCGAAATTATTAGCAGCATAAAATCTGGAAATAAAATAATTGCCGAAAATGGTAGACTAACTGCAATACTTGAAAATCGTGATAAAATCAACTCAGTTTCTTTTGATA
This sequence comes from uncultured Paludibacter sp., assembly GCA_964396515.1. Taxonomy (GTDB): domain Bacteria; phylum Bacteroidota; class Bacteroidia; order Bacteroidales; family Paludibacteraceae; genus Paludibacter. The sequence continues at coordinate 2,890 of CAYNGF010000110.1, read as the reverse complement.
ATTTTATTTCAGAAATAAAAACTGTTAAAATTGAACAAAAAGGACTAATCCGCTCAGTGATAAAAATCAGTGGATTGCATCGTTCCCTTACAAACGAAAGAGAATTGCTACCCTTTGATTTACGAATATATTTTCATGCCGGCATTCCTGAAATTCGCGTTGTGCATTCTTTTATATTCGATGGCAATCAAGAAACCGATTTTATCAAAGGGCTTGGTTTGACATTCGATGTTCCTTTTCGAGAGAATGTTCACAACCGCCATGTTCGTTTCAGTGCCGGCAGTGGCGGATTATGGAGCGAACCTGTAAAACCAATTGTTACCCGCAATCCCTTTGTTTTCAAAGGCGATCGTACTATTCAGCAAAAGCAAATGAATGGTGAGCGCTTACCTGAAATAACCCGCGATGACTCTACTGCATTTGCATGGTTCAATCATTTACCCGAATGGAATGATTATAAACTTACACAATTGCATTCCGATGGGTTCAACATACAAAAACGTACTAATGAAAGAAGTTCGTGGCTGTTTGCAAACTCCGGAAAACGTTCCGATGGTTTGGCTCTGATTGGCGATGTTTCGGGCGGTTTGGCAATTTCGCTCAAAAATTTTTGGCAATCGTATCCTGCATCTTTAGAAATTAATAATGCCCGTTCACAGAAAGCTTCTTTAACTGTTTGGTTTTGGTCGCCCGATGCCGATGCAATGGACTTACGCCACTACGATACCATTGCGCACGACCTTGATGCTACTTATGAAGATATTCAACCCGGTTTAAGCACTCCTTATGGAATTGCCCGGACTTCGGAATTTACAATTTTCCCTTTCAGAAATTTGCCTTCTAAAACCGAAACAGTACAATTAGCTTTAAAAGCATCTGAAACTCAATTATTGGTTTGCACACCTGAATATCTGCATAAAGTTAAAGCTTTTGGTGCGTGGAGTTTGCCCGACCGCTCCAACGAAACAAAAAACTGGATTGAAAATCAATTAGACAGCGCATTTGTTTTTTATAAACGTGCTGTTGATGAACATCGTTGGTATGGTTTCTGGAATTACGGCGATGTGATGCATACCTACGATCCAAGCCGTCACGTATGGCGTTACGATATTGGTGGTTTTGCTTGGGCAAATACTGAACTTGCGCCTAATAATTGGCTTTGGTACTCGTTTTTACGAACCGGCAGATCTGACATTTTCAATATGGCTGAAGCCATGACACGACACACAGGTGAAGTGGATGTTTATCATATTGGCGACATGAAAGGACTCGGCTCACGGCATAATGTGTCACATTGGGGTTGTGGAGCAAAAGAATCGCGCATAGGACAAGCAGCCTGGAAACGTTTTTACTATTACCTGACAACCGATGAGCGTTGTGGAGATTTGATGCATGAAGCACTGGATGTAGAAAAATCGATGATGAAATTTGAACCACTCAGGATTGCGCAACCTCGTGAGCGATTTCCTTATTCCGGACCAACTCGTCTTCGTTGGGGACCTGATTGGCTTGCCCTTGCAGGTAACTGGATGACCGAATGGGAACGAACCGGAAATATATTTTACAAAAATAAAATTATAACAGGACTTGAAAGCTTATCCAAACTCCCTGATAATCTTTTTACAGGACCAAACGGACTAAGTTATGACCCATCGACAGGTAAAATTTGGTACGATGGCAAACCGGGTGTTACAAATAAGAATCATTTGGCAACCATTATGGGAGGTTATGAAATTCTGATGGAAATGTTAGATATGATTGATTATAAACCTTTCAGAAAAACATTTACCGAATACTGCCGATATTACAGTATGTCCGTCAACAGTGCCGAGCGAACTGCAAAAACCAGAAAATGGGGCGATATAAATTTCCGAACCCCAAGACTTACAGCTTTTGCAGCAAAAGAATTAAATGACGACTCACTTGCTGCAAGAGCTTGGAGAGAATTTCTGATAGGAAGAAGATGGCAAAGTTCAAATTCCCGTCCAGAATTGTACACTGCAAAATTAATTTCCGGTGCAGAAGTTACCCGCCCTGTACATGAAAATCCTTTTGTTGGGACTAATGGCACATCGCAATGGGGATTGAATGCTATAATAATGCTCGAACTAATTGGCGATAAAATTCCAGACCCTAAAACGGACTCAATAAAATTAAAAATAGCCGAAGCAGAAAAACTCAGTTGGAAACTGAACTTCGCTGATAATATGAAAACCGATTGGAAAAAAAATTGGTTTTTGGATGGAGAGAAAGCACAACTCACAAACACAAAAAAAGGTTTACTTTTTAAAGCCGGACCAATACCTGCATCGGATGCCGATCATTCAGTTATTTGGACGAAAAAATCATTTTCAGGAGATATTAAGATTGAATTTGATTTTATTCGGCGCGATTCGGTTACACGTTTTGTAAACATTTTGTATCTTTTTGCCGAAGGTAGTGGCAATGGACCTTATGATAAAGATATTGAAAAGTGGAAAGATGAACGCAAAATTCCGGCTATGAAAATGTATTTCAATCATATCAATACATATCATATCAGCTTTGCTGCGTTCGAAAACAATAACGATAATCCCGCAGAAGATTATATACGTGCACGCCGCTATTTACCTGAAACAGGCAAAGGACTTGAAGGAACAGATTTGCTGCCTGATAATTTCAGGACAGGAATGTTTAAGCCCAATGTAAAATACCACATTACAGTTTTTCGAAGTGATAATGATATTTTGATGAAAGTTACCGGCAATGGAAAAACCTTTGTGTGTAACTGGGATACTTCAAAATTTCCACCACTCAATCAGGGAAGAATAGGATTGCGATTGATGGGGTCAAGAATTTCGGAGTTTTCGGATTTTAAGGTTTATATACTTGAGTATAAATATTAAAATCA
>CAYNGF010000109.1:7595-11899 GCA_964396515.1 uncultured Paludibacter sp. | reverse complement strand
GCGAACGGGTGGATCTCATAGTGCGCCATCGTGTGTTTCCTCCTTTTTTTGGTCTCATCAGCAAGGGCCTTACCCTTGGACAGGGGGCAAGCCCCTGTTTCGACCTTATTACTCCTCGATCCAATTCGGATCATCGACCCGAACGAACCCGACGTGCCGGAAGGTACTGACCTTCCGAGTGGTTCCGTCGGGCTGGACCTGTTCCTCCGAAACCCTCTCGGTGAAGCTGTAGAGGGGGAGGATGTTTCTGCGTATGAGCCACCACTCGAGTGGGGCCATAAGGTAGGGGGCCCCGCCGATCATGACCTGAGTGGCACCGTGTCTCGAGGCCACGTCAGCGAGGGCCTCGGCCCTCTCGTAGATCTCGTCGAGAGAGGGGATGGAGTTGAAGGTGAGAAGGGCCTGAACCCTTGCCTTCTCCTCGGGTTCGACCACCCCGGCCTCGACCTGTTCGGGGGTGGCGTTGTGCTGGGTGAGGTTGAGGATGACCTTAACCTCGCTGTCTCCGTAAACTCCGTGAATTTTTTCCATGGTGTGTCCTCCTTTTAGATGTCCCCGTCAGTCACCCTTGCGGGTGTCCAGTCACGCCAGCGTGGAGGCCGGGGATATTGTGACCGTGGTGGTGCTGGGTGGTACGTGGTGGTGGTGCGGATGGTGGTGCGTGGAGACTCTTACGTGGTAGAACCACTTCTCTCGATCTCCCTAGTAGGCCCCGGTGTCTCGCTCCCCTCAGGAGTGGTGCTTGCTCGGAGGGGGACTCCGCTATATGGGCCTCTGTCTATCGAGGTTCCCGGTGTCTTCCCTGCGCCGGTAAGGGTGGGTGGAGCGGTTGTCTGCGGTACGAGTAGAGCATACCCTATTTTTTCGTCCTGCAATGGGTCTTAAGACCCAATATTTCACGAAATATATGGGTCTACGGTCCCGATCTATCCTAAAATCTGAAAAGATGAGTCTTAAGTCCCATATGACCCGGGACTTTTCAAAAAAGGGCCCTGAACCCTGTCCCCGCAATGGTTCACGCTATATTTCCCGTCATTATTTGAAATCTATAAAATTGGGAGTAACCTCCCTTAACTCCGCAAAGCCTTGCAACGACTGGAAAAGGAAAGGATTATTAAAAATGGACCTAGGTCAGTTTCTTGTCAAGTGGTAAAATCGTACCATCCCCCCCCATAGTTAAATAATAGTGTTTACGGGCCTTCGGCACTGAGACCCCCCCCGAAGGGCAAAACCAACCCCACCCCCCCAAAGAAGTCGTGGTCTGCGCCTTGCCCCTGAGGACCGGGGCGAAGGCTTGACCACTCCCAGAAAGACCCCCCGCCCCTGTGACGGAGGGCAAACGCGACGCGCGCAGATAATTGTGGGGGGAGTCTACCTTTATATGGGGAGGTGGTTCCGTTGGGGACTACGCACTCGTAAAGTCCTGCAACAACCGCTTCTACGTCATTTCTCTCAAGGATTCCCCTTACCTCGGTGACGCAGAGATCCTCTGTCGTGACCCTTGCTGGATCGATCTCAAACTAACTGCCGAGTGGTGCAGGGATCAGGAGCGCAAGGGGCACCATGTAAATAGGGGCGATTTCGGTGAAGATTAAGGATTAAAAGAATGTTAAATGGAGGTGGTCTGAGTGAAGGACGAGGACGGGCTGAACCCCAAACAGGCCATCTTTGTGAGGGAGTATTTAATCGACAAAAACGCCACCAAAGCCGCTATACGAGCGGGGTACAGTGCGAAGACGGCTGACAGGATTGGACCGGAGCTTCTTGGAAATTCTTGTGTGGAGGCCGCAGTTAATAAAGCTTTAATAAAACAGCAGGAGCGCACCGAGGTCACGGCTGACAGAGTCCTGCGGGAACTGGCCGCGATTGCCTTTGCCGACACACGGAAGCTCTACCGTGAGGACGGGTCGATTAAATCCCCCGGCGAACTGGATGACCGGACAGCGTCAGCACTGGCGGGGATCGACACCGAGGAGAGGGACGGTGAGGACGGGTACCGGGCGTACACCCGTAAAGTCAAGCAGTGGGACAAGGTGAAAGCCTTGGAACTACTGGGGAAACACCTCGGTCTGTACCCCACAAAGGGGACCCTCTCGATTGCTCTTGACGGTCAGGTGGACGTACAGCACACGCACAGGATCGAGGGGCGCAGGGTGGCGCGGAGGCTGATCCTCGAGGAGATCCGGGAGGAGGACGGTCTCTCTCTGGACACCGGAACCGGCAGGGTGGCACTCCCATTAAATACTGACGATTTCGGTGAAGAGGATGAGTAGGACCGGTGGTCAGACCACAACCCCAGAGATCCCCGGACTGGACATGGAGATCCTGAGGGATGAGGCGGCCTGTTTCTCCAGTCTGGTGAAGTTTAGGCAAACGTATCTCGCCGGTCCGCACGACGTGGCACCGGCAACATTTCACAAACGGTGGTCAGACCAACTGCTACGAGGCAGGGGACACTACGCCTGTGAGGGATTCAGGGAGTCCGGCAAAGACCAGATTGTTTTTCAGGCCTACCTCCTGCATGCCCTGACGTACCCCGTGCCCCGGAGGAGATACATCGTGGTGGTGGCATCGACGCAAACCCTTGCCAGCACCAAGCTTAAGGACGTGACGCGCCAGTTCCAGTCAAAAGTTAATGAAGAGTTAAGACTCGACGTGGAAAAGGTCGTGGAGGACTCCGGTCAGGCATTTCAGGTCCTCTACAAGGACGGGTTTCAGGTCAGGATCGAGGCTTACGGGAAGGGTGCTTCCATTCGTGGACTGGTCTGGGGGCACTTTCGACCTGACATTTTAATTCTCAACGACCTGCAGGACCTTGAGGACATGGAGTCACCGACAACGTTGGAGAAGGACTGGAACTGGTTTCTCGGGGATGTCATGTTCCTTGGAAACTCCACGAGGATTTTTCTGATAGGGAACAATCTTGGCGAATCCTGCATAATTGAAAGGGTCTACAGATCCGCTCGGGAACTGGATTTCACGGTGGAGAAGGTCAAAATCCTCCACACAGTCGACGGTCAGGAGAGGTCAGCGTGGCCGGAGCGGTTCCCCACTGAGGAGATCCTCGCGGAACGGGCCTCCTTTGAGTCCCTCGGAAAGATCGACGTTTGGACTCGGGAACGGATGTGCGAGGCCATGGCCGCAGAGTCCCGACCGTTGAAACCAGAGGATCTGAAGTACTTTGACGAGTACTCCCTGAACCTCGACGGGGCCTTCATTGTGACCATGGTCGACCCCGGAGTCGGGCAGAAAAACTCGAGTGACCCGACGGTGATCTGCACGGTGGCCATCAGGGATGACGGTCACTGGTACGTGCTCGACATGGACAGGGACAGGCGGGATCTGACGGGGATCGTGGACGCGATATTCCGTGCGGTCAGCCGGTGGGGGCCGCAGTCCGTCGGCGTGGAGACGGTGGCCGCGCAGGATTACCTCGCCCAGACCCTCGAACTCGAGATGAAGAAGCGCAACGTGTACTTCAATCTCGTGAAGGTCAAGACCCGGAAGGAAAAAAACAGCAAGATCCGTGGCCGACTGGTCCCCCTCCTCAAGGTGGGAGCCCTGCGGGTTCCGCAACACGCCGAGTGGGTAGAGGACCTGAAAGCAGAGATGCGGGCCTTCCCCACCAGTGGTGGCCACGACGATATGATCGACACCCTCTCCATGGTTCAGGACGCGACGGTGGACCGGCTGATCGAGGCCTTCTCCACTGATTCTTGTGTGGTGGGCGAGATCCCGGTGCCGTCCCACTGGCCGATCTGGACCGCGATGGTTCCAGACCCGGAGGGTGAGGTGGTGGTCCTCTGGATGACGTGCTCACCGGACGGGCACTTCACGGTCTACGACCAGCTTTTCGCCAACCTCCCGCCTGAGACCCTCTACGCCAGATACAAGGAGCGGACCGGCAACCGCAGGGTGATCCAGCTGGCGGCTCCCGACGTGATGTGGAAGGAGCACCCCATCAGTGGGAGGGTGTGGGCTCAAACCTACATGTCAGCCGGATTCCGCATGGTCCCCGCACCGTCCGACTGGGACAAACAGGTGGCCAACCTCAACAGGCTGTTCGTGGCCTCGAACGGCTCCAAGCCCAAACTTCAGGTGTCGAGCAAGTGTAAGAGGCTCCTGTGGGAGTTGTACAACGGACGCGCCGGTGAGGCGAAGGATCGGGGCCGGAAGAGCATTCAGGCACTGATGGCAATCCTCTCCATGGGCCCGAAGTGGCGCGACATGGAGGGACAACGGGTGAAGAGCGGACGGAACCTCGACTACCCGAAGAGGGACGTACCGTGATGATGGCACCCATA
>CAYNGF010000109.1:0-7495 GCA_964396515.1 uncultured Paludibacter sp. | reverse complement strand
ATCGCTACCTTGCCGGGTATCAGATCCACGGGAGCCTTCCCCAGAGGGCTCCCTTTTTTATTGCCTACTCCAGTAAGCACAAGACTTTTTGTGTGTACCGGATCGCAAAACAACATTCACAAGGAAAGGGGGTGGAAGAGTGCTCAACAACGGAATGACAAGCCCATGGGGGACCATGTTCGACGAGAGGATGGCCGGGACCAGTGCCGAGGAGAGTCCGTACGGGACACCGGCGCAGTCTGACGAGGAGCTTAAGGAAATGGCTCTCCGTGTAGTCCGGGACGATATCGAGGCCGGGAAGAAAGGCACGGACGCGATGTCTGCATTCCGGTCGCAGATGTACTCCCTCTACAGGGCCAAACCGGTCGACGGCAACGAGACCGAGAAGGACGGTGGCCGGTCCCGGATAGTGTCCTCCGACGTGATGGACACGGTCGAGTGGATGATGCCCAGCTTTATGAAGGCCTTCGCCGGTGGCAAGAATTCCATCAACGTGGAGCCGCAGGGGAGCGAGGACATCGAAAAAGCGGAGAAGAACAAGAAACTGCTGAACTGGCAGTTCACCAACAGGTGCAAGGGTTTCCTCGTCCTCTACGAACTGATTAAGGCCGCTCTGGTCTACGGGACATCCTACGCCAAGGTCACGTGGCGCGAGGACTTCGTGCGGAAGGGGTTCCACTTGCCTGAGGTCATCGAGCCCCAGATGGAGGCCCTGATGCAGGACCAGAGCATCGAGGAGATTACTGCCGGTGGTGTAGAGGAGATCCCGCAGGGGATACCTCCGGGCATTGACCCGAACTCCATGGGATACGGATGGCCTCCACCCCAGATCGAAATGATGAGGGTGTACCGAGACGTGCGGGGTGAGCGCAGGATCGTGACCTACTCCGGCCCAAAGGTGGACGTGATCCCGCCGGAGGAGATGCTGATCGACCCGGAGGCAAAGAGTCTGGATGAGGCCCTCTTCGTGATCCACAGGGTGAAGAGGACCATCAGCTATCTCCGGGAGAAGGAGAAGGAGGGTGTCTACTCTGGTATCGCCGAGGTCATACGCCACACATCATCTGACGAGGCTCTTCGGAATTCGGAGGAAAGCACCCGGTACGCCACTGCCGGTGACGCGACGATGTTCTCGAATACCGGCGAGCAGGAACAGATCGCCCGTCGGAAGGTAGAGGTTTACGAGTGGTGGGGTCTTCTCGACACGAAGGGTGACGGCATCGCCGAGCCCTACCTCGTCGTGGTGGCCGGTGACACGATCATCAGGATGGAACGGAACCCGTACGCCCACGGACTGCCTCCGTTCATCGAACTGAGGCCGATCCTCGACCTCTTCCGTTTCCACGGAATCGGGATCGCCGAACTGGTCGGCGAATTCCAGCAGACGAAGACTGCTCTGATGCGCCAGATGCTGGACAACCTGAGTTTCCAGAATAACCAGATGTGGGAGGTCGACGAGAACGCAGGGGTGGACATCCAGTCCCTGATCAATCCACGACCGGGAGGAGTGGTGTTCACCAACTTCCTCGGCAAGGGGTTCAGGGAGATCACTCCCCAGCCTCTCGGGAACGCGCCTCTCCAGATGATGGAGTTCATCCAGACCCAGTTGGAACAGCGAAGCGGCGTGACCCGTTACAATCAGGGGCTCGACGCACGGTCACTAAATAAGCTCCTTGCCTTAGACACTCTGGTCCCGCTCATCGACGGAACATACAAGATGAACAAGGACATTGTTGAGGGTGACGTAGTTGTCGGATCTGACGGCAGGGGGGTCAGAGTCCTGAAGGCCCACCCGGTACAGATGCCGGAGAGGGCCTTTGAGATCACATTCAAGTCCGGCGATGTCATCCGCGCCGGTGGTGATCATCGGTGGTCGGTAAAGGTGTGCGACAGGCACCACAGGAACATGTCTCCGGAATGGGAGAAGCTCCCGACAGAGCGAATATACGATCTCATCCAGACAGGACACAGGGTGTTTATCCCCCGTGTCGGCCCTGTCGATTTCACGGAGAAGGATCTCCCCATACCACCATATCTCCTCGGGGCATGGCTTGGAGACGGAAACGCACACACAAACAGATTCACCACAATGGACCCGGAGATTGTCGAGGCCTTCGACTCATGGGCAAAGACATTCTACAAGGGTCGTGTTGAGGAGTGCCTCCATAACAACAGCGGGAAAGCCAAGACGTACCGGCTTCTAAATACGCCGTTCAGAAAAATGCTGAAGGATCTTGGAGTGCTCCGTGATTCGAGGCGCGAGGAGACGAGATCCAATGTAAAGCATATCCCTGATATTTACCTTCAGGGGAGCTTCGATCAGAGACTTGCCCTTCTCCGTGGTCTTATGGACACGGACGGCTGTATTGACAAGAAGGGAAACTCTATCTTCTGCAACTCGGAACCGGCCCTTGTAATGGGGTTTGCTCTCCTTGTGGAGAGTCTCGGTGGAAAGCCGAATGTGAACTGGCGCAAAGGCGTGTCGAGAAGGTTCCCCAATGCCAGACCTCATGCCCACGTGACATTTGCTCTTGAGTACTGCCCGGTGACGCTCCCTGCAAAGGCGGCGAGATGGAGGACGAATCCGAAGTACTGGGAAAAACAGGCAATCGTAAAAATCCGCGAGATACCCACAGAACCCATGAGGTGTCTGACTGTCGACGCAGAGGATGAACTCTATGTCTGCGGAAGAAGGCTCACCCTCACATCGAATACTGCCACAGGTATTTCCGCAATCATGAACGCTTCGGCCCAGAGGATCGAACTCATCGCCCAGATCATGAGCGACTCCATTCGGAGGCTCTACAAGATGATGCTGGAACTGAACCAGCAGTTCATCGATCAGGAGATGGTGGTCCGAATCTTCAACGAGTCACTGGAGATCTCGCCGGATGACCTCGCGGGGAACTTCGACGTTCAGGTGGACATTGGAGGCGCGACCGGCAAGGAGGAGACGAGGGTGGAGCAGATGCTGTCCATTCTCCAGTACGTGACCCTCCTGATGCAGATCGGCGTGATGACTCCGCAGAACGTCCATGAGGCAGTGAAGAAGATCATGGAACTGTGGGGGTGGAAGGATTATGAGTCCTACCTCACAGACCCGCAGGAGAGAGAACAGCTTATGGCTGTGATGCAACAGATCGCCCAGCTTGGCCAGATGGTACAGGCAGGGCAGATGCCCCCGATACAGCAGATCGTTGCCGTATTGCAGGGAACATATCAGGTTCTGGCCGCAGTGACAGGGGCCGGACTGGGAGGAGGGGTCGATGGTGGTGGAAACAGTCAGGGAGCCCTCTCCTCTGGAGGAGGAAAAGGGCAGTCAAGAGCGTCGGGACCAGCGGTTACAGGACTACTTGACCCGAATGCACGAACAGGCGCAGGAACTGGCCCCATGGCTGGCCCGGCTGGATATGGAGGCTCTCCGCAGGGTTGAGGAGTTCTACCAGCGGGAGCTTCACGGTGCCCTCTTTGCCTTGAGGCATGAGGACCAGCATGGCGTGATGGAGGCCATGGGATGGATCAAGGGCGCGAGAGCCCTTCTGACATGGATCGAATCGAAGAGGAGGGTAGTGGGATGACTAGTGTAGATGTGTACGTTCAGGAAGACAGGAACGGGGAGAAGAAGATCGTCATGATCGCATGCGCCGGTCATGCCAACTACGACGAGGCCGGGCGGGACGTTCTGTGCGCCGCGACCTCCATGGCAATGCACATCCTCGAAAGCGGGGTTCGCCAGTACCTTGGCGTTCCCTGTACCGTGAGGACTGACCACGCCAAGGGAGAGTGGGAGATCGAATGGGCTCTGAAGGAAGCAGACAAGGCGGCCCCCTTCGCTGAAGTGGTGGCCAAGTCCCTTGCCAATCTCGCGGAGGAGTACCCGGAGAACATATCCTTCAGCGAGGAGGTGATGGTGTGATGGACGTGGCCACGAAGATGCGCCGCTTCTACGTCACTCCGATCGTCCTCGACTTCTTCTCTGGAGAAGGGGAACCTGTCGCAGATGAGGGGAAGAAGGCTGTTCCCATCGAGCCTGAGGAGGTCGAGAACAGCCGGTACAGCGAATTCGACGCGAAGAACCCGCTGATCCACGGTGGAGTCCTCGACGAAGACGCACCGGAGGGAATTGACCCCGCGACACTGTTCGATGATGAGGAGAAGCCGTCAGCTTCCCCATTCGACAAGACTCCTCCCAAGCCGGACAAGGGCGAGCCTGAAGGTGGATCTGTTCCGGCCCGGCCCAACGAACCGGCACCGGCCCCCGCTCCGTTCCGTGTCCTGAAGTACGGAGGAAGGGAGATCCCGGTCGGTTCTCAGGAGGAATATGACCGCTTCGCCACGGCAGGGCTCGAGGCGGCGGCACTGAGACAGCAGATCGCACCCTATGCCCCGTATCTCATTGAGATCGAGAGAGACCCGGAGCTTGCCCAGCAGGTGGTCTCCATGATCGAGGCGAGACGGAGGGGGGCAGTGCCCACCACACAGCCTGTGGCCGAGGAGCCGGAACCCGAGCAGGGTGATGACGAGACCTTCGACGATTACGAGAAGAGGCTGAAGGCTTGGAATGCCCAGAGACAGGCCAAGCTCGTCGAGGAGAACGTGAGGCGGGTTCTCGAGCAGAGGGAGGCCGATGCCCGGAACCAGAGGATGACGGCTATGAAACAAGAGGTGGCGCGGCTCGCCATGGCAGACCCGAGACTGAACGAGGTTCTGCCGGTTCTGGCCAACTACCCCAAACCACTTCAGGAAGCCATGAACTCCGATCCCGCCACGTTCATGGTGGAGTACGACAAGGCGTGCAGACTTCTGGGAAGGGAAGGGTACTTCGGCGCGCCCATCATGCCGAACTTGCCTTCTTCCGTTCCAGGAAATCAGAACCCGGCACCGCAACCACAGAAGGGAGGAGATACCGTGAACAGCGCACCCGGCGGGAGAACCGTTCTGAAGGAACGGTCAGTCCCGTTCGCCGAGAAGGGGGGTGTGGGTTCTTCCGGCAGGAGCGGATCTGGTCTCCCTGATTTCAAGAAGCTTTCCGAGGATGATTTCGAGAAGGTGCTGAACAAGGTCCGTTCCGGCGGCATGTAACACCCCTATTTCCATGGAGGGGGACGGGGACTGAGTATCGGGCCCCGGCAACTTTAATCCCCGTACGGTTTTGCCCTGCGGCCCCCGTATCTCGAGAGAGCGGGTTCACCCCTCCATGGGCACCACCATTATTTTTATCCCGTCGCACAAAAACCAGAGAACACCAGAGAAGGAGAGATGATGACACCCATGTACAAACTTTTCAACATTCAGTTCTTCGCAATCAGTGGCCAGACCACTGAGAACTTCCCCAACGAGATCCGGGACTTCTATGACCGGGTCGCGCTTCGGAAGGCCGTTCCCCTGATCACGTTCAGGAAATGGGGACAGAAACGCCCCCTGCCCCGGAACAAGGGAGAGGTTATCCGCTTCAAGAGGTGGGGAACCCTCGCCCCCGCGCTCACTCCGCTGACTGAAGGAGTCACCCCCGTCGGCAACAAGCTCGACTACACGGAGATCACCGCACAGATCAACCAGTACGGTGACTGGATCCCCGTGACCGACCGTGTGCTCATGACCGCAATCGACCCGTTCCTGACCGAGGCATCCGAACAGCTTGGAGAGCAGGAGGGAGACACCCATGACATTCTCATGAGGAACGACCTCCTCGCCGGTTCCAACGCCATGTACGCCAACAATGTTGCCGGACGGGACAGCGTGGTTGCAAAGATCTCCACATCCGACCTCGACGTTGCGATCCGTACGCTGAAGCTGGCCAACACTCCCCGGATCGCCAAACAGGTCAGCGCGACCACCAACTACAACACCACTCCCATCCGGGCCGGATACATCGCTGTCATCCACCCCTACATGAGCAACGACGTGGAGGCTCTCACCGGATTCGTGCCTGTGGAGAAGTACCCCTCCAACAGCGGAGTGATCGAAGGCGAGATCGGTTCCTACAAGGGGATCCGCTTCGTCGAGACAACTCAGGCCATGTGCTACGAGGGCCTTGGCGGCTCCAGCACCTCCGTGAAGAACACGGCAGGGAAGGCCGACGTGTACCCCGTCCTGATCTTCGGCGAGGATGCCTACGGTGAGGTTCCCCTTTCCGGGGCCAACCACGGGATCATCATCAAGGTCCACGGTGACTCCGACCGGAGCGATACCAGCGACCCCCTGAACCAGAGGGGATCGGCTGGATGGAAGACCATGTGGACTGGGAAGATCCTCAACGACGCATGGATAATCCGGCTTGAATGCGCCGCGAGCAAGTAAGGAGGTTTTGAAGTGAGCTATCCTACCCTCAACACAATGCCCCATGCGGAAATGAATGAGAACTTCGCCACCATGGCGAGGTACATGGAAGAGGTCAGGGATGCCCTCGCCGGTGACAGGGTGATCTCTCTCTCTCAGACAACAGCTGCTCCTCTTGTCAGCGAGCTTGCCGCCGATGATGTGGTCTACTCCATCACCATCAGCCTCAAGAACGCCGCAGGAAAACTCCTCGACTGGTACAACGGCAAGATCAAGCTTGCCATTGCCGACGATGACAGCACGGGAGCGGCAACAATCGATCCTGCGGCTGGCGAACACAATATGGTCGGAGGTCAGCTTGTGGTTGATGTCACCATGCCGAAGGCCGTATGGACCGCAACGAAGAAGGCCACTCTAACCGTCTCTGCTCCCACAACTGCCACCAACGCCATCATCACTGGAGTTGCCAACGCAACCTTCGTTGCAACAGTAACTGCTGGCTAACCCTGTTGGATAAAGCCAACTGATCGAAAGGGGAGGGGCCGAGTGCTCCTCCCCTTATTTTTTTATGTCAAGGAGGAATAAACAGTGGGAAACGTGAAGGGGACTATGAATGAAATGTTCAGGGATGACCTGTTTTACGAGGTCTCCGTGACAGACAACCTCGACCCCGGCGCAAAGAGCTTCATCGTCGGGCACAACGGCGTGCTCAGTTCGTTCGAGACGAAGAAACCAGTCAGGCTCTCCGGTGCCCAGTTGAGGGTTCTGATGGATGCCCAGATCCCGGAAGAGAAGGTTGAGGTGAAGAACGGTTTTCGGACCATTACCGGTGTCACATTCTCAGACCGGTTCGCCATAAACTTCAAACAGTTCGGCACATTCGCGTCTGCTAGGGGGACGGTCCTCCAGCCCTTTGGAACGAAGACGGTCCATCTCGATGCGGTGGAGAGCCTGAAGGAAGATCCTGATGTAAGCTCCCCCGATGATATCGAGGCCATGCCGGAGCCTACTCCTGAAGAGGAAATCATGTCCGGTCGCGATATGAAGGCCCTCCTCGAAGAGCGGCGCGAGGAACTCGAGATGACCACCAAGGAGGTTCTTACTGCCCATGCCGAGAGCATTGGCATCAAGGTCACTCCGAGAATGAACAAGTCTGCCATTGTAGATTCCATCCTCGCGGCAGAGGCGAACGGAACGGGAGAATAACCCATGTCGA
>CAYNGF010000108.1:3744-11934 GCA_964396515.1 uncultured Paludibacter sp. | reverse complement strand
CATCTCGCGCAGAATCCTGTCTGAATCCCGGCGTTGCGCGCCCGTCATCCGGAGCGTTCGGTTGTCCAGCCCGAGCGCCTTGACGTTCTTCTCGATCAGCGCGCTCACAAATGCCTTGCTCTCGCGGCTCATTACAGATACCTCTTGGCTACGTACGTCGTGCTGGCGTAGTTCTCAAGCTGATGCGGGCTGCCGGCCTCCGTCGAGACGGACTCCAGCATCAGGATCTCGTCAGACAACCCGGACAGTTTCACGCCACAGTACGGCGTCAGCTCCGGGATGTACGGCCCCTTCCACGTGTAGACCTCGATGGACCGGCTGATGTTGTCGCCGATCTTTGTCAGCACCCGGTCGAGCACCTCCTGCGTGTTCAGCATCAGGTCAACGATGATGACCGGCACGACGCTGCCCATGTAGTTGGCTGGCTTCGGGTCGCCCGCGAAGTGGATGCTGTCGTAGTCCACGAAGTAGTTCGCTATCGCCTCGCCGTCGTCGGTCTGCCCGAACAGCCAGATGGTGTTCGCCTCCGGCGGGATGATCTGGACGCTGACCTCCGGCTCGTACCAGTACCCGGTCGCAGTCGGGCGGCGTCCGCCCGTCAGGTCGTCCACGCTGCAAAACGTAACGTCCGCCGTCGTCGGAAACTCCACGGCCTGATACTGCCATTTCAGGTTCGGGCAGTCCACCCTCAGCGGCCAGCCGGAATAGTTCTCGATAACGTAGTCCAAAAACGCCTGGACGGGCGAGTTGAACGCCGGCTGCGTCCGGCTCTCCGCCTCTGTCGCGTCGCCGCCGGTCTGGTCGCTGCCGCTGGCGCTTGTCGTCAGCGGCAGTTTCACGTCCTCCGCCTCGACTACGATCTCGCTCGCCGGGAAGCCCGCGAGCTGCAGCAGATTGCTGACGACATCCGGATGCGTCCAGCCGTTGTAGGACGGCGGGAAGAAAAATCGTTTGGATGCGAGCCTCGACGCAAACAGGCTTTTGCCTGTCAGCTCGATCGCGCAGGGCTTCGGGTAGGGCCGCAGCAGGGTCTTCGGCGCGTCGAAGCGCCAGACGCCGCGCCGGACTCCGTCCACGAGCAGCTGGCCGTCCACGCGCGGGCGGCTGATCAATCCCCGAACCTTCTCGTCATCGTCATTGTTGACGTGCAGGGTCAGGCTGGCCCTCTGGTCGTCGAGGTCAATGCCGTCGGAGAGGGAGATGCGCTGCAGGTTCTTGTCCGGGAGATCCCACTGTCCGTGGTCGTAGAGGCGGTATTTCGGCGGGAACTTCAGGTGATACCCGTCCACGAACGGGGTGCAGGTTCCGTCGCCCGACAGTATCAGCCGCGGCAGAATCTTACGCGAGCCGTCCGGGATGAACGCGCCCGTGCCCGCGCTGTCAAGCATGTCGGCGGTTATATCTGGATCGCCTGTCGTGCGCAACCAGAAGGGCGTCAGCGTCGGCGTCACGGTCGGCCCGTAGGGTAGTTCGACATCCTCATGCCAGACGGCGGTCTCGTAGTATCCGATCTTGCTGACGGCGATGCCGAAGTTCCCGGACTCCGTCGGCGCGATGTAGACGCCGAATGCGCCCGCCTCCGTGATCCAGTAGCGCTCCTCGTCACCTGCCCAGACAGCGTCCTGGTGTGTATAGACTCCGCCCCACCAGCCGGAGGCGGACTTGATCGCGACCCAGATGTGTTTGCGGCCCATCGGCACGATCAGGATGCGCATCCTGCCGTACGGCACGGGCGTCGAGGCGATCATGGACTGGGACTTGTCCACGAAGCGCGGCAGCCCTCCGAACTGTTTCACCTGTGTCCACGTCGAGCCGGTGCCCTTCCAGTAGAGCGTCGCGTGCCCGAGTGTCCCGATGGCCAGAAAGAATCGCCCGAACTCGAACCCGATCAGGTTCTTCGTCGCGTCCGAGATCGGCCTGTTGATCTCGATGTCCACCGAGAAGCCCTGGTTGATCGGGTAGACTTCGTAGCTCTTGAGGATCGGCGCCCAGGTGGTTCCGCCTTGCAGCTCGACGACAGCCTCGGCGACGAGTATGAGGGTGTTGAGGAGTGTCTTCGGCGCGGTCTGCGTCCGCATCATCTTCTGCGTCGGCCAGCCGGGTATCGGATACTCCGCCCACAGATGGCGCGCGCCCGTGCCGTCCACGGCGTGATCGAACGATGTCAGCGGCAGGGCATAGTCGTCGTACTTCTCGTTCCACATGTCCGGGTCGGTCTGGATCGGCCGCAGGAACATCGTCCCGGTGTTCGGCTCCAGCCACACGTTTCCGCCCGCGTCGAACGGAGAATGTTCCAGGTCGCTCTTCGAGAACGGGCGGCGCCGGAAGAAGCCGATCTCCTCCAGCTCGGTGTAGGGCATGTCGAACTGGATCTTGTATTCACGCGGCATCAGACCACCGCCCGCGCCAACGTCCCGTACACGGCGCGCTGAAGGTCGCCCTGGTTGACGGCGTTAGCCGTCCTGTCGCCGCCGCCGATAATCGCGCGCTTCGTGTCCTTCAGCTCCTCGACGATCGCCTTCAGGTACGCCTCGCTCTTGCTCGACCCGCCCTTCGGAACGCCTGTCACCGCGGCGGCCTTCGCCGCGTCAGCCGCGGCCTTCTCCGCCTGGTCGCGCTGCGAGAACGCGCCATATGCGCCCACGCCCAGCCCGATCGCGCCGCCGACTGCGGCGCCCGCTGCTGTTCCCAGCCCAGGGACAAACGAGCCGAGCATCGCGCCCATAGACCCGTACTGGAGCGCGGCGCCGCCCATGCCCGCCGCCGCGCGCGCCGCCATGCGTCCCTGGCCTTTCTCGACATCCTCTTTCGTGATGCGTCCTGCGTTGCTCAGTGCGCCGCCAATCAGCCCCGCGATGGCCGCAACACCGATGCCCTTCAGTGCGCCCCTCGCGCCCGCCTTGCCCATCGCCGCGCCCGCGCCCACGGCAGCGGCGTTCCCGGCCGCGCCTGCCGTGGCTGACGCCCCCGCTGTCGCCGCGTTCCCGGCGGCGGCGCCAGTGGCCGCTCCCGTCGCCGCCGACGCGCCGGATGTCGTAGCCGCGGCGCCCGCCGTTTTCAGAGAGGCCGCCGCGCGGTCCGCCGCGCCTGCCACGCCTGTCATCTCGTCGCGGAGCATCCGCCAGGACCGCATAGCGACGAGTGCCAGGGCGCCGCCCACGGCAACAGTCGCGCCGAGCGCCCCGACAATGCCGACCGCACCATGCGTCGCATCGTTCATCGTGGTGAGCGCGTTTGCGATGGCGCGCCCGCCATTCGCCAGCGTGCGGACCACCGGGAGCAACCCATTGCCTATACTCTCCTGCAGCTCGCCGATGGAGTCGTTGTAGCCCTTCACGGCCCCCGCCGCGGTCGTCATTGCCGCCGTGGACTGTCCGCCGAACTCCCTGCGGACCTCCTCCAGCACAGCCACCCAGCCCTTCTCCTTGAACGCCGCCTCATCAACGAAGATGCCGTATCGTCGAAGCGCGCCGATGTTGCCGTTTACGGCTTTCCCGAGCATGATCGCCGTCTGCTGAAGGTCGGCCGTTTCGCCGGTCGCCTTGCTGTACCCCTGCGTGATGTCCAATAGCGCGGGGGTGAACGCCTTCAGCTGGTCGGCGGTCAGCCGGAACGTGGACAGCATCGCCATCGCGTTGTTGATCTCTTCGTCGCCGAACGGGCTAACGCCAGCCGCCGCCGACAGCGACGAGCCGTAGTCCGCCATCGCATCCGCGGCCTCTTTGCTCATCCCGAGGTTCGACGCCAGCGCGCTCCGCAGCTTGACCTGCACAGACTCCGCCTGCATCGCCGCGTTTGTGGCCGCCCCAAGCCCCATCATCAGCTTGTAGCCGGCCCCGCCCGCTGCCGCCGACACAGCCAGCCACTGCCCGGTCGTCAGGTTCAGCTTCTTGAAGCCCGACGCGGCGCCGTCCAGGTCGCCCCGCACGGCCTTCCAGCCAGCCCCGAGCATCTTCTGCCCGCGCCTGTACTGCTCAATACCGCTCAGACTGACATGAGTCTCGAAGTTCTCTTTCTGGGTTGCCGCCATGGTTTACTCGGCCTTGATCCTGGCCGCCTCTTCCTCCGCCTGCACCTCCAGCGCCGCCAGAGCCGTGTTGAACTCCGCCTCTGTTTTCTCCGCCATGTCGCTCGGGAGGCAATGGAACACCTCCGCGCACGCGGTGTACAGACGCCGCAGGTACGGGTTGCTCCGCATCAGGTCCTTCATCTCCTCGTACGCGTCAACGGTCTGCCCGCCGATGCGCTTCGCCGCCGAAATGATCCGGTTGGCGACACCGGTCGGCCACGACAGAATCTGCTCGCGGTCGTTCAGTGTCAGCGTCGGTTCGGCCAGCGCGTAGATCACCGACAGCACCATATCCGTCCGGCTGTCGTAGTCCACGCGCCCGCTTTCCTCGTCACGCCGGGCGGCGAGGCCGGAGATGGTCAGCAGCGCGTCCACGCTGTATCCCTGCACAACGACAAAAACGCCCTCCCCGAGTTCGGGGAGGGCTACCTTCTCGGTAACTGGCCGGATGGCCAGCAGTTGCTCGCGGGTCGCGGGGGTATTAGACACTGTTATCCTCCAAGCACGTAGATCGGGTCGTCCGTCACCTCGAAGGTGACTTCCTCTTCAGACAGTCCCATCGGCAGGGTCAGCACGGCGTCCGTCACCCATGCATCCGCCTCGAAGATGCGGACGCCGTTGTTCGTGACCACCAGCCGCCCGGGCAACACCGCGCCCGTTGTGCGGCTCGCCAGCGCGATGAGCTGAGCCATGTCGCCCGCCGCCAGCACCCGGTGGAGTTTCTTGACGGTGACGGTCCAGTCCGACTCGTCCGGCTGTTTTGTGACCGATCCCTGCCCCCAGACGCGGGAGCGCAGGAAGCTCGACGCGCACTTGATCGAGCAGTCCTGCCCTTCAGCAATCGCGACTCCCGCGAAGACAACGACCAGTCTGTCTCCGCGCAGTCTTGGCGTTGTTGCCATGGTTCAAATCCTCCTTAGAGCGCGATCGCCCGGTCCGGCAGCGCGTAAAGCTGAATCTTCTCGCCGCTGTTGCCGCCGGTCGCGGCCATCGCGGTTACGTTCGTGAAGAGCGGAATCACCACGCCCGACGTGGTGAAGCTGTTCACGAGGTTGTCTTCCATCGTGAGCTTGGTGTTGGTGGTGACCGTCTTCACCTGAGCGACCTCAGTAACGGCGTCCTCCACGATTACCACCCAGTCGCCTTCGGTGAACTGAGCCGTGGCCGCCACGGCCACATCCGCCTGTGCCGCCGCCGCGCCGCTCGTGATCGCCTGCTGACCGAGCACCACCTGAGCGTCAGCGGCGAACGTCTGCGGAGACGGAAGGCTCACGGTCTTCGGCGTCGTGCGGTCCTGCAGCACCACCGTGACGGTCCCACTCGTGATGTTACCTGTCACGCCCTCGTCTGAGACCAGCATGACCGCGGCGCCCTGCACCGTTGACGGCAGGAGCCCGTCACCCGCGGCAAACGTCCAGTTGCTCGCGCCCCGCGTGTGTTCACCCCAGGCGTGCAGCCCTGCCGTCGCGTTGTCGCCGATGTCCGCCGCCCACGTCCCTTTCGGGAATACGAACTGCGGGTCCACCGAAGACGAGCCATACTTGTCCGCCCAGAGCCGGGCGAACTCGTAGGGCACCCGGAAGCGCCGCGCGTCGAGGTAGCTGCTCAGCGGGGCGCTGGAGTAACCGAGGCCCGGCGACTGCCCAGATGTCGGATTGCTGAGGTAAGTGCTGACGAGTGCGAGCACCGACCCGATGTCTGCCTGGTTGCCGATGGCGCACGTCTCGATGGCGGTATCGAGGTTCGTGACCGTCTGGCCCTTGATGATGTTCTCGAGCGTCTCGTCTGCGGCGGCGTCCACGCGGGTCCAGAAATCTGTCCCGCCCGTCCACGCGCCCTGTGCGGCCTGCCGGAGCTTCGCAAACCTGTCGAAAATCCCCCGCAGGGCCGCATCCGCGGTTGCCTGTGACATATGTGTCCTCCGTGTTAGCGTAGCCCGGCGATGATGCCGGACTGCACGGCGCGCCGGAGCGCGTCGCGGTAAATCTTCCTGATCTTCGGCCGGGCGACCTTCGCCGCATCGTCGCGCCAGTGCGCTACGTAGCGCACCCGGCGATGCCCCGGCTTGCCGGCCTCATGCCTCTCGGCCGCGTACGACGCGTCGTTGTAGACAATCCCGAGAAACGGTGACGCAACCCGCTTGCGCTCTGAGCGTCTGAGGTTGCCCGTCCGCTTCCACTCCGGCTTCTTGCTCTTCGGGCGCTTCGGCACCGGCTTGTCGTAGATGAGCTCCTTGAGCTGCTTGCGCGACTCCGCGTACATAACCGCCGTCGCCTCGGTCGTCGCCTTCTGCATCACCGGCTCCAACTGCTGCGCCCGCCGCTCCCACGACTCCGCCAGGCGCGATGCGTTCGATTTGATCATTCCGGCAGCGCTCCCGTGCTGATCCATTTCTCGACCAGGCTGCTCGTGCGTTC
This sequence comes from uncultured Paludibacter sp., assembly GCA_964396515.1. GTDB lineage: Bacteria > Bacteroidota > Bacteroidia > Bacteroidales > Paludibacteraceae > Paludibacter. The sequence goes on along the minus strand of CAYNGF010000108.1, from coordinate 5,448 downwards.
GTCGTCCTGGTCCAGCCCCGCCGTACCGAAGTACGGCTTGCTGTAGCCGGTGTCGTCGTCCGCCGTGGCGTCCATCATGCTCGCGAACGGCTGGAGCAGCTCCGTCGCCATCCGCGCGTACGAGTCCCTCAACTCGATCGCCGAGTCGTAGCTGACAAACTCGGGCGGCAGCGCCTCGGCATCGAACCCGGTCATTGTCGAGAGTATCGTCTGCCAGAGGCTGGAGCAGGTCAGGTAGATGACCGCCTGCCGCACCAGCGCCTGCAGCGTCGCATCCGCCGTCGCGTACAGCGCGGAGTTCGACGCCTTGACCTGCGCGGCGTGAATCGCCATGCGCGCCTCGATGTTGTCCTGAAATGTGGCACTCGGCCAGAGCGGGAACTGCGCGATCTGGAACTGACCCTCGCTCAGGATCATGTCGCCGGTGATGCCCTCGAGGATCGGGTCAGCCACGAGCCCTCTTCGCCTTCCTCGCAGGCGCCGCCTTTGCGACAACCGCCTCCGGCGCGGACACCGTCTCGATCGAGACGAAGCCGAGCGTCGCCCAGGCGTCCGTCAGCGAATCAATCTCCAACTCGACGGTCTCGCCTTCGAGCAGAACGCGGTTGACCGGCGCGGGCAGCTTCACGCCCACATGCCCCGGTCTTGGTAGCGCTGTTACTTTGATCTTCATAGGCTCAAAACTCCTCGGGCGGAGAGAGCATCATGCCCTCTCCGCCCGTTGCCCCTCGCGACCCGGCGAGCAAGTCGGTGATTACGGAGCGTTCTCGTACCCGAGCTGCCAGAGGCCGTAGCCCATGGCGTAGCGGGCGTAAACGCCGTACTGCAGCTTGTTGCGAGTGAACAGCAGGTCGGACATCCGCTGGCCGTCGGACTCGTCGCCCGGCGCTTCCAGGCGGGCCGGAACGCGGTCCTGATGGATGAACGGCTTGACAGGCTTGCTGGTGTCGAAAATGGCCCAGCGCGTCGCGGTCGTGATGAACGGCGACACGATGACCTTCCAGCGGCCCTTCTGGATGTTCACGTAGTTGCTCGGAGCCTGTGACCCCGTGGAGACCGCGCCGTCGCCGACGCGCACAACCACCACGTCGCTGCCGACCGTCTCCAGCACCTCGCCCTCGAGTTCGGGCGGGATGACGATGGTGTCGGGAATGACGCGGAGGTAGTTGTTGTTCGAGTCCTTGAACCGCGCCATGGCCTCTTTGGCGTTCTGGAGCGCCGTCGCCGAGAAGGCGTCGTTGCCGACGTTGGTGCCCGTGCTGTGCGCTCCGAAGAACGCAACGCCGTCAGCGGCCGTGCCGGTCTCGCCGTTCTCGATGAGCGTCATCAGCAGCTGCTCCTTGTGCGTCGCGGCCTGATTGGCCAGCATCTGCACCTGAAGCCGGATCTGCCCGTACTGCTCGTCCTCGAGCGTCGAACGGTCAATCTCCAGCGTGGCCTCCCACGTTTTGTTGACCAGGCTGAAGGACGTTTCTTTCAGCCCGGCGGCCTGCCGTGCGTCCAGGAACTCCTTCATCTGGGGAAGGCCGTCGAGCCAGTTGTAGTTTTCGGCGAACTTGTCGCTCTGGACGGTCATCGCCAGAGGCTCCCAGGCATTGTTTGCCGTCAGAAGGCTCTCAGCGAAAAGCGTCCGCACGCCGGCGGTCAGGCCGACGGGAATGTCAGAGTTTACAACTCCCATTGTCTTTCAAATCCTCTCTAGTT
>CAYNGF010000108.1:0-3644 GCA_964396515.1 uncultured Paludibacter sp. | reverse complement strand
CGGGTCGGTCCACCGTTGAAACTGCGTAGGCTGCCATCAGACAGACCCTTCGACCCGCGCGACCGACTCAGGAGTGACCCCGAGCGCCGACCAGAGTTTCAGGCTCTTGTCCTCAAGCGCCGCCGGCGGCGCGGGCGCGGACGGCGCCTCACGGGTCGCCTGCGCATCCATGAACTGCGCGAACGCCTCCGAGGCGTCGCCTGACACGAGAGCACGCGCGAACTCCGCCTGCGCCTCGCTGATTCTGCCGTCTCTGAGCCAGGTAGCGACTGTGTCGGATGCCGCGGCTTCGGCCCGCTCCCGGTCGCGCTCGGCGGCAAAGGAGGCTTCCGCCTCGGCTTTGGCTTCCTCGCGCGCCAGAGCGAGCTTGGCATCCAGCTCCTCAGCGCTCATCGTCAGAACGGCAGGCTGTGTGATTTCTGCCATATTGTTTTCCTCCGTGCGCGTGCTGTAGCTGTAGCTGGCAGGGTTCGATCCACCCCCGCCGGAAACGGGCTGCCAGTCGCGCACGACCTCAGCCGGCGGCCCAAGCTCTACCTCTCCGTCCGTCACCGCGAGCGAGTGCTGATACCAGCGCCCGGCGCGGCAGACTACGACGGAATCCTCATACATCGCCTCGACCCACCCGTAGGGCTCGAGGTAGACCGGGTATCCGTTCTCGTCCAGCGTCTTCGGGTTCAGGCGCTCTTCGACGCGCGTCAGCACGTCGTGCGAGGCCAGCCCGCCCCAGCCGAACTCGACCGTCCCGGAAAACGTAATGCAGTCCGCGAACACCTGCGCGGTCGCGACGCGGGGGTTGTCCACGATTGAGACCTCGCGCAGCGCCAGCGGGTCATAGCTGAGACCCACGGACAGCCGCCGCGCACCGCAGCGGTCAATCAGGCTCCAGGTGTCGGGCGCGAACGCGACCCGGCCCATCAGCTCCTTACCCCGCCGCCAGACGCTCCGGACCGCTCCCAGCATCCCGTCGAACGCGGTGTCCGTGTGCTGGATCTTCACGGGCACTTCACTCTCGAAGCTGTCCACCAGCGCCTGGATGTCCGCCTCGCCGAACGAGACGCCCTTGTCCGGGTAATCGCCCGCCTCGAAGAGCTTCGCAACCCTCTCGATCATCTCAGCCATTCCGGTCACCTCCGAACTTCTCCAGCATCTCGGGCGTCACGCCCATCCCCTTCAGCACCTTCGCCGCGCGCGGGTCTCCGAACAGCGCCTGCGACCGCGGCTGCTCCACCGCCACGACGCCGCGGCCAGACGGCGGAAGGTGCTTGTCCCAGCGCTCCCGGTAGATGTCTCTGAGCCGCCTCAGATCGTCCAGCGAATCCGCGCGTTCCGCGGCATAGACAGCTGCCGCCTCGTCGCCGAGGATGCGGCCGATCCGCGCAATCTCCGCGCGGAGGTCGGCCAGCAGCTCCTTGCCGGCGGCAGCAAAAAGGTGGAGGCTATCGGCCTCCGCCCGGCTCATCGTTACAGTGTCGTTTTTCCTCATGGTAGGTATGCCCGGCACAGATCGCACGCCTCAAGCGCGATGTCGTAGGTCACCATCTTCGTCTCCGTGTCGATAGTCAGCGAACACATGCAGTTCGGATGGAAGGGCGGCTCTTCCTTGATGCCGTCCATCGAATAGCCCTCCGCGGTGAACTCGTCTTTCATCCCGCGGTTCTGCGCGAAGGCTATCTCCGTCCGCGCCAGCCGGTCCCACTCGTAGTCTTTGTAACCCTGGAACTTCTCAGCAAGATCGCCTGCGACATCCAGCGGGTTCGCTCCGGTCTCAAGCCCCGCCTGAAGCACTTCCCGGATGCCGTCGAGCTGATCGCCGATCCTGAGCTGCCCGTCATCGGAGAGCCGGTCGAACGCGTCAGAAAGCAGCTTCTCGATCCCGTCCGCGTTGCGCTCGGGCAGTAGCGTCGCAGCCTGAGCGCCGGTAGCCTCAGACGCCCGCTTCAGCCCGACGCCGTAGGCGAATCGGTCCCACTCCTGGATGATGCCGTCGCCCTTAACGAAGCCCGCCTTCGTCAGCTCTTTGCCGGCCATCCGCTTGACGAACAGATCCACCGCCGTGTTGAACACCCTCATCTGTGCGGGCGTGTAATCGAAGGGCACGTCGTCCGGGATACGCTCCACGGCAAACGCCGCTGAGCCCGGCAGTCCGAACGCCGCCCATGTCGCCTTGCGCAATTCGCCGAACGCCTCGTCTATGTCCGCCTTCATCCCGATGATCGCCCGCGCTATGCGCTTGTCCTTCGGCTGCTCTTCAAACTCTGTGCAGGCGCCGCCGTCTCCCGCGAACTCGCCGTGCGCGTGGAACAGAGGCTGACGCTGCACGGCAGGCGCCGCTGCGGGCGGCTCATCCATCGCTGTCGCGATCTCGCCGTCCCAGCCGTCGAGAAGCGCGCCCTGGGCATACTGCGCCTGCGTCCAGACTCCGGCCGCCCACAGCTCCCGCGCCGCCTTCTCCCGCACGGTCAATGCCTGCGCCGCCAGCAGCTCTGCGCGCGCCGTCTCCGCCGCGTCCTGCAGGCTCATCGGTGACGCCTCGATTGAGAAGTCTCCCTGCCTGCCGGTCATGTCGCACCAGAGGCGCACAATCCGTTCGGCGTGCGGCAGCCACTCCCCGGCGATGCCGCGCACGAGGCTGACCAGCAGGTCCGCCTGATTCGAAGACAGCCGCTCCGTGGTGGACCAGGTGAACCCCAGCATCCACGGCGGCAGATGCGTCGCCGCACAGACCTGCTCGGCGAACGCCCGGTACGGCGCCTGCAGGTCGAGAACCGCCTGCCCGGCGCCGATGACCTCGACGCTCGCGCCTTCGGTCGATGCGGTAAAGAAGTCGCGGACGTTGCCGCTCTTGCGCGCCCGGAGCGCCTCGTTCCATGTCGTCTGCACGCCCGTCATCAGGGCCGCCGTCTTGGTCCCGCTCGGGTCAGCGAAGCCTTCGGGCAGGGTCATGTGAACGTGGTAAACGGGACAGCCGTATCGCTCCCAGCTCGCTTTCGTCGCCTCCTCGATCAGCAGGAGTATCTCCCCGACGAACGGCACGCTGCGCAGCATCGAGACGCCGTGCGGGTCAATGTCGCCGCCGTGCGTCGAGACGACGGTGAGCAGCGGGTCGAGCGTGACGCTCTTGCCCGCGCCCTGCTGCTGGACAACCTCCAGTTCCAGCGAGGCGCCAGCCACCGGCTTGAACTCCACAGTCTCCGGGTCAATGGCTGTGAGCGCGTAGAGGTCGCTGCCGCTGTTGTTCGGAACGATCTCCCCGACGCCTTTGCCGTAGAGCAGCTTCGAGCTGATCATCTGGTCCTGGAACCGTTTGAAGCCGCGCCCGAAATGGCCGACCTTGACCGAGTTCAGAAACGCCTCGATGTCCGTTTTCAGCGGCTCGTCGGCGGTAACTTCCAGGCGTCCGACGAGCGCGCAGTATGTCTGCAGCGCGGCGTCCACTGCCGGGATGTTGTCGCGCAGCAGGCGGAACAGACTGTATTTCGTGTTGTCCGGAACGCCCGAGAACGCGGACAGGACCGAGGACTGCCACCCAGGGCGGGACACCGGCTCTCCGCGTTGGACTGGCGCGGGCGCGGCGGCCTTGCCTATGACGAAGTTGCCGATCCTCACGCAGTCACCTCTGGCCGCTCGGGCCGTATGTTGAA
>CAYNGF010000107.1:0-11959 GCA_964396515.1 uncultured Paludibacter sp. | reverse complement strand
TAAATATATAATCAAAAAAAAGCTATGAAACCAAAAAAGAAAAACAAAGTGCTTGAGCAGGTGAAAATAGCTCGTAAAGCCAGTCGTGAAGAAGAAATAAAACAACACGGAAAACAGATAAAATACATAAAAATAGCAAAATCGAAAAAAACCTATAACCGAAAAATGAATAGAACAGATTTGGAAGAAATTTAGATCTTTATAATTCTACACCATCAATAATCTGAAACAAATCTATTAAAGTTTCAGCTCTAAGCATAGCAATACGTGTTTCTTTAAAATTTGGAATTCCTTTAAAAACCGGTGTAGCCGCTAAATGACGCCGACTATGAATTATGCCTTTTAGTCTTTTATCACTCACAGTCTCTATTGGAGTCTTTTCATCAATATCAAGCCAGTAAACAGAAGCAATAATATGTTCTTTCAGTATCGCTTTTTGCTCATCAAAAGTCAAAGCTTGATGAATTTCACCGGTTTTGAAGAAATGTTTTATTTCTTCGAAAATCCAAGGTCGTCCTATGGAACCACGTCCTATCATCACGGCATCGACGCCGTATTTATTGAAACATTCTAAAGCACGTTCCGGAGTAGTAACATCGCCGTTTCCGATAATTGGAATTTTCATTCGTGGATTGTTTTTAACTTCTCCAATTAAAGTCCAATCAGCATCGCCTTTGTACATTTGAGCACGTGTACGACCGTGAATAGTAAGCGCTTGAATACCGCAATCTTGCAACTGCTCAGCCAAGTTAACAATCACTTTGTTATCATCGTCCCATCCAAGCCGAGTTTTGGCAGTAACAGGCAAGTTGACAGCTTTTACTACTGCGGATGTTATTTCAAGCATACGAGGAATATCTTTTAAAAGTCCTGCTCCTGCTCCTTTTCCGGCAACTTTCTTTACTGGACATCCGAAGTTAATATCGATAAAATCAGGTTTAGCTTCGGCAGCTTTTTTTGCTGCTTCTGCCATTGAAACCGGATCGTGTCCATAAATCTGAATGGCTATAGGTCGTTCTTCCTGATAAATGGTCAGTTTCTGAACCGTTCGGTTTACATCACGAATCAATGCTTCGGACGAAACAAATTCTGTATATAGCATATCAGCTCCAAAACGCTTACACAATAGTCTGAAAGCCGGATCGGTAACATCTTCCATTGGAGCCAAAAATAGTGGTTTATCGGGAAATTTGATATTTGAAATTTTCATGAATTTAACAATATGCACATTCAAAAAATGAATTTATACAAAATTAGAAATAATCGGTGATACATTTGAACAAAAGAATTTTAAAGTAAATTTATTTAAGTTACTTAAGCTTATAATAATCCGTTATTTTACATACTTTTGCAAGTAAAATGAAAAAGTTAATATTTTTAGCCATAGTATATTTATCCATCCTTTCACTTCATGCACAAGTGAAATACGCTCCCGCATGGTTTGGACCGAATGCCAATCCTGTTCCTGAAATGACTGATGCACGAATTCCTGAAAAAACAATTATCAGTTTAATAGGTGATTATTATTTTGGTTTTGGTGATGAAACATCAAATATACGTTACAAAATAGAGATTCCTCTCCTACCTAACCGTGTGTCTTTAAGTATATGGAACACTGCATTTGAACATTTCCGTGTTACAGAAAAAGTACATACATATCGGAATATGGAAGGGAATTTAACCGGAAAAGCTTCAGGCGATTTTTATGTACAAACACGTATTTCACTGCTAACAGAAAAGAAAAAATCGCCTTCAATAATTATAAATTCAACTCTTAAAACTGCATCGGGAACAAATTTTGAACAACGACGTTATTTCGATACTCCCGGTTATTATTTTGATGCGGAAGCAGGAAAATCTTTTTACACAAAAAGTAAGCTTTTAAATGAAATACGTTTGGTAGCAAATTTAGGTTTTCTTTGTTGGGAAACTACTAACAGTACACAAAACGATGCACCCATGTACGGCTTTAAATTAATTACAGGAAATAATACTTGGAAATTCGAAAACACGTTATCAGGATATTGGGGATGGATGCATACAAATCCGAAATATGGATCGGATTATGGCGATGCTCCATTAGTTTATGCAGCAAAATTTACAATTTTACAGGGTCATATGGATTATTTTGCTCAATATCAGTATGGTATTAAGGATTTTCCATATCATCAATTAAAAGCTGGAATAAGTTTTCCTGTGGAGAAATTTACACCGAAATATAACCCCAAACTCTAAAAGTTTTTTAGCGTTACTTACAGATAAGTTGAACACAAATTAACACAAATGATTTTTTTACAAAACAATACTAACATAAACTCCCCTTATAGAGATTTTGGGGGCAGATCGGATTACGAAATAATGGCTCCAGCCGGCTCGTGGGAAAGCCTGCATGCTGCTATTAAAGCTGGCGCCGATTCAGTATATTTTGGGATAGAAAAATTAAATATGCGCGCCAAATCGAGCTCTAATTTTACAACCGATGATTTGCGTGAAATAGTACGGATTTGCAAGGAAAACAATGTAAAAAGTTATCTTACCGTCAATACAATTCTGTACGACAACGATTTGGCATTAATGCGCGAAATAATAGATACAGCTAAAGAAGTTGAGGTATCGGCAATTATAGCATCGGATGTTTCGGCGCTTATGTATGCCAACCAAATTGGTGTTGAAGTTCACTTATCAACACAACTAAACATTTCAAATGTAGAAGCTTTGAAGTTTTATGCGCAATTTGCCGATGTAGTTGTATTAGCTCGTGAATTGAATATGGAACAGGTTTCTGAAATTTATCAGGCAATTATTAATGAAAATATTAGAGGAAAAAGCGGAAATTTGATTCGCATCGAAATGTTTTGCCATGGCGCGCTTTGTATGGCAGTTTCAGGAAAATGCTACCTGAGTTTACACGAAAAAAATCTTTCTGCTAACCGAGGTGAATGTAACCAAATATGTCGTAGAGGATATATTGTAAAAGATAAAGACTCTGAAATAGAACTTGAAATTGACAACGAATATATCATGTCGCCCAAAGATCTTAAAACTATTGGTTTTATTGATAAAATGATGGAAGCGGGTGTAAGGGTTTTTAAAATTGAGGGACGTGCGCGCGGTCCTGAATATGTAAAAACGGTAGTTGGTTGTTACTCCGATGCTATCATGGCTGTTGTGGACGGAACATTTTCACCTGAAAAGGTTGCTGAATGGGATATTCGATTAAGTAAAGTCTTTAACCGCGGATTTTGGAACGGGTATTATCTTGGCCAGCGATTGGGCGAATGGAGCGCTAATTACGGCTCAGCAGCTACACACAAAAAAGTGTATGTGGGTAAATGTACCAATTACTTTCAGAAAATAGGCGTGGCCGAATTCCTGCTCGAAGCGCAATACATAGAAGTTGGTGATGAAATCCTTATTACAGGAGAAACCACAGGCGCATACGAGGATAATATCGCCGAAATGCGGGTAGAATTAAAACCCGTAGAAAGAGTAGAAAAGGGAACTTACTTTTCAATAAAAACTAAAGAACTAGTACGGAGAAACGACAAATTGTTTAAAATTGTAGCACAAACTAAGTAATAATATGTTCGGTAAATTCGTCAATACAGATACATAATTAATGTTTTGTAGAAATAGAAATAAAAATTAGAATTTCAATCTCTAAACTATAAATTTAATTGCTTCTTCAATCGCTACCTTTGCCTCAGGAATTGGCAGAATAACCCAGTCGTGTTGCATTCCTTCAAATTTATAAAATTTGAAAGTTTCCAAATTTTTTATATTCTCTTTAAGTATTTCAATATCAGGATAAAAAAGTTCTTCTGTTCCATAAAAAATGTAAGTCGGAGGCAAATCATCAAACATTCCATGAATGGGTGAAAGAAGATAATTGTTCAAATCATCTTCTCCGGCATATTTACGTGCTGCATGCATTAGTCCGCTTAATGGTAGTATTTTATCTTTTCTTTGCTGATATTTTATCAGAGGATTTGTCATCGAAATGTCAACCCATGGCGAAAACAATACGCATTTAACAGGCAATTTAGTGGCTTTGTCGTTTATAAGTTTCTGAGCAAAAGCCAGTGCCAAACCTCCACCTGCAGAATCGCCCATGAGGATAAAATTGTCATCTGGATATTTATCAATCAATAATTTGTACGATTGATCCACCATTTCGAAAGTATTTTTGTAAGTATTCTCGGGTGCTAAAGGGTAATCGATATAACTGACCTTGCAATTAGCTTTTCTGGCTATAGTTTTAATTAATTTAAAATGCATGGAACTACCCTGTAGAACATAAGCTCCACCATGAAAAAATATTATATGATTTTTATTACGTTTAACTTTGGGTTTCAATGTTACCACAGATTGATGCATTACTTTGAATTCAACTGCATCAAAAAATTGAAAATTGACGGATTTTTTTATCTTAATTTTATTTCTTGGCGGATTTGAAAATGACTTCTCAACCAATTTATTAAAATTGAATAGTTCTAAAAAAAAATTCAAAATTTTAAACGATATCATCATATTTCGTACTGTTAATTGAACTTTTAATTATCAAAATGTGTTTTCATGAAAAATTTTATTTTAATACTTTGTATCAAATAAATATTAATTCAAATTTTTATATCTTTGTGTTAAATAATACAAAAAATTAATTATCAAACTATTATAAATTTTGTGTGGAAGATAAATTTACTCTAATCAAACCAATAAATATTGAAACAATAAAAGAACTTTGGTCGAAAACCTATAACACAGAAGGTAAACCCGATTGGTCGCACATTTTTCCTTATTATGACAAAAATATTGTTTTTCAGGATACAATACAACGCATTGAAGGAATTGAGGAGTTTAAAGCAATGTGTAATCGTTTAACAAAACGTACACATCAACTAAAAATGGAAATCGTATCCATAGCCCAAAACGAAAATGTTATTGTTTTCGACTGGGTAATGACCATGATGTTCAAAAAATATCCGAGTACTCCATTGTACGGAGCTACCAAACTTATTCTAAGCGGTGAAGGAAAAATATGCGAACAACGTGACTATTACGACTTATGGGGAGATATTTTCAATAATATCCCACATTGGAATAAAATGTATCGTAAGTTTTTGGTTAAAAAATTCGGATGATGGCGGCTAATAAAACCTTTCAATATATTCGTCAGTACAGGTGGAGCAATGTATTTGCAATGGTTCGTAACAACGGCAAAGAACCCGAAATTTGTACCGATAATTTTAATAATAAATTATTGGTCATTACCGGAGCAACTTCGGGTATAGGCTTGGTTACGGCGCATAAATATGCTTCGAAAGGGGCAAACTTGTTATGTGTGAACCGCAATATCGAAAAATCGGAACAACTCAAACGTGAAATCGAAGAAAAATATAAGGTTGAGTGTAATTATATTATTGCCGATTTAAGCAGTTTGGAACAAAGCCACCGTGTTGCTGATGAATTAATTGCACTTCAAAAACCTATTGATGTACTGATTCACAATGCCGGGGTGCATTTAACTACACGCGAAGTTACGCCAGAAGGATTCGAAAAAGTACTGGCTGTGCATTATTTATCCTCATTTATAATCAATTATAAACTGATGGATAAACTCAAAGCCCAGCAAAAAGCACGTATTATTATGGTTGGTTCCGAAGGTTACCGGTTTGCTGCCTGGGGTTTACGACTCGACGATTTGAATTGGGAAAAACGCACTTATTGGGGCTTGGGAAGTTATGGCTCAGCTAAATTGGCACAACTTTTAGCCATGCATGTTTTTGCCGAAAAATTTAAAAATACAGGTGTTACGATTAATACCATGCACCCGGGAGCTGTAAAATCGGATAGTGGAAAAGACAATGGTAAACTTTACAAATGGTACAAGCGCAATATAGTTGACAAAAACTTAAAATCGACCGAAACTTCAGCCGAAGCTTTGTATTATTTGGGTGTATCACCCGAAATTGAAGGTGTAAGCGGTAACTTTTACAATCTCACAACCTGGGAAGAACTGACACCCCCGGCTTTAGACCGTGAAGTTGCACATGAATTGTGGCAAAAAACTTTAGAAATGACAGGATTATCCAAGTAGAATTTTGAGAATATTATGGAGGAAAAATTTGATGCAATAGTGGTAGGTGGTGGCATTGCCGGATTGACAGCTGCCGCCTATTTAGCCCGTGCAGGACAAAAAACACTACTTATTGAAAAAAACCGCGAGCTGGGTGGTTTGGTCAACACATTTGCACGCAATGGTTTCCGCTTCGAAGCCGGCGTTCGTGCACTCGAAGATGCGGGTATTATTTTGCCCATGTTGCAGGATTTGGGCATTACTATCGAACGGGTGAAAAGTCGGGTATCGGTAGGCATCGAAAACGAAATACTGAACATCAAAGACATCAGCAGTCTCGATGAGTACAAAAAAATGCTGAAAAAGTTTTACCCCGAAAATGCGGCAGAAATTGATGAGGTGCTGAAAATGATTCGCCGCATAATGAAGCACATGGAAGTGCTTTACGGACTCGAAAATCCGATTTTTAAGGATTTAAAAAAGGATTACAAGTATATTTTTAAGCAATTACTGCCTTGGTTACCTCGTTTTTTGTTTACGGTAGGTAAAATCAACAAAATGCAATATCCCGTTGAAGAATATTTAGCTAAAACGGTAAAAAACCAGTCACTCAACGACATTATTTCGCAGCATTTTTTCAAAAATACTCCTACCTTTTTTGCGCTGAGTTACTTTTCATTATATTTGGATTACTTTTATCCGAAAGGTGGCGTGGGTAAAATTGCGTTGGCGGTGGAAAGAAAAATCAAAGAATTTGGAGGCGTAATTAAAAATGAAACCATTGTTACTGCCCTTAATCCTACTACAAAAACAATTGTCGACGACAAAGGCAAAACCTATACCTACAACAACCTTATTTGGGCTGCCGATCTGAAAACAATGTACAAAATAGCTGAAACATCGGAGTTGGATAGTACGTTAAAAACAACTTTCGATCAAAAAAAATCGGAAATGCTTAAACACCGAGGCACCGACTCTATTTTTTCTCTGTATTTGCAGGTGGACGAACCGCTCGAAACGTTCAGAAAAATTGCTAACGGACACTTCTTTTACACACCTTCGCGCAAAGGATTGGGAAAAGTACATCGCGAAGAACTCCAAGAATTATTGAACAACTTCGAAAACCTGTCGAAAAGCGAAATTTATGACTGGCTCGACAAGTTTATTTCGCTTAATACTTTCGAAATTTCCATACCGGGACTGAAAGATAAAAATATGGCTCCGGAAGGTAAAACAGGTATGATTATCAGTTTTTTAGCAGAATACAGTCTCTTCCATAAAATAGAACAAGCCGGTTGGTTGCCGGAGTTTGTAGCCGAAATTGAAACCAGAGTAATTGATGTAATTACCGCATCGGTTTATCCCATGCTGAAAGAAAAAATTATCGGTAAATTCTCGTTTTCACCTATAAGCCTTCGCAACCGCATAGCCAGCTCCGAAGGTTCGGTTGTAGGTTGGGAATTTACGAAAACCATGCCTGTAGTGCATAAAATTCAGTATTCCGACAAATCGGTCGAAACGCCTATACCAAATATCTATCAAGCCGGACAGTGGGCTTACAGTCCATCGGGTGTACCTATGTCGATACTAACCGGTAAATTAGCTGCCGACAGAGTGATTAAAAAGTCAGGTAAGTAATTTTTAAATTCATACGGGTATTTTCTTTCACTTCGAAAACCCATTTTTTAAATGCCGGTGGACCGAAAGTTCCATCAGCATTGTTCGAATAACCAAATCCTTCGGTTGGTATCATCAACATTTTTGTATCTAACTTTTTATTTTTATTCTCGTCGTGAATATAATTGAAACCATATTTGGCAGCTTTCAGGTTTTCGAAAACAATCACACATTTCTTATCTTTAATATCCACTGTACCAACTTCCAGGCTTTTATGTTTCTCATCGAAAAGTTCATAAAGTACATTGCCAGTATTATTACGTAACCCGGAAATTTCTACGGTTAATTTGTGTTGGGAAAAAACATTTATTGTATTGAATATCAATAAAATAAATAATAACGCAGTTGTGTTTTTAAGTTGTTTACTCATAATGTTTTTTGTAATTATATCAATAAATCTCTAAAATTTTTGTTATGAATTAATTTAATTTCAGTATTATATGCTGTTGAAAATGAATTTTCCATACTAATTTTTGCGTTTTCATTCCATTTAATTTCATAAGCCGATAATACACCATCTATTTCCTCAATATAATCAATTTCCTGTTGTGTTTTAGTTGTTCTCCAAAAATAACTTTTTATAAAAGGATTATCATAATTATTCTTCTTCATTCGTTCTGAAATAATAAAATTTTCAAAAAGAATTCCTTTATCATTTCTGATAGATAATGGATTAAAACTATTTATAAGAGTGTTTCTTACTCCATTATCCCAAAAGTAAATTTTTTTTCCAAATTTTAATTCGTTTCTTAAATTTCTACTGAAACCACTTAAAGTAAAAATAATATATCCTTTTTGAAGAATTTCTATATATGACTTAACTGTATTTTTATCAATTTTCAGTAATTGTGATAATTCATTATACGAAACTTCACTACCTGTTTGCAAAGCCAAAGCTTTTAACAAATTTTCGAGAACAACAGGTTTTTTAATCTTCGAAAAAGCTAACAAATCTTTATATAAATAGCTATCAATTAATTGTTTTAATCTATCTTTTTCTTCAGATGGATGCGTAATAATCTCAGGATACATCCCATAAATAAGACGAAGTTCAAATTGTTGTAATGCGTTTATATATCCATAAGTTGATTCAAATTCGGCCCATGTAACAGGATACATCACATATTCCCATTTTCTACCTGTAAGTGATTCTGATAAACTGTTTTTTATTTCAAATGAAGATGAACCACTAAGAATTAATTGAACATCCATAAATTTATCGACAATAATTTTTGCTGTTAGCCCTATATTGTTAATTCGCTGAACTTCATCAATAAATAATATTTTTTTATTACCGATAATGTTTCTGATTTCTTCTGTGGAAGGCTCGTTAAGTAAATTACGTACAAAACTATCATCAGCATCTAATACAGAAACATCCTGATAATTTTCAAGTAAATGAAGTATTGAAGTAGTTTTTCCAATTTGTCTTGCTCCAATTACAATAATTGCTTTTCCTGAAAACAATCTTTTTTCAATTATCTTTTCAATTTTTCTTTGTATCATAATAAAATTTTGATACAAAAATAATAAATTAAATCTAAATTCACCAATTTTCAGGAATTACAGTGAATTATATTCACCAATTTTCAGGAATTACAGTGAATTATATTCACCAATTTTCCTTTTTTTACCCAATTTTTACTGAAGTCATTGTAAGCGAACCTGCCACGGCTTTATCGTTAAACAAACATATTTCTTCATTTTTATGCTTTAAAGCAAGAGAATAAAGCATTGGTAAATAATGTTCAGGTGTAGGAATTGCTTTTTCAATATCTTTTCCGAGCAATTTAAAATTAATCAACGTACTGTAATCGCCATCCAAAATCAACTTATTAATTTTTATTTGTGCTTCGCGAGCCCATTCATAGGCAAAATCAGGGGTATCGAAATTCTGCCAGTCAACCAAACGAAGATTATGAACAAGATTTCCGCTTCCAATAATTAAAACTCCCTTATCACGCAATTTAATTAATTCCTGCGCTAATTCAAAATGTTGTTGAGGGGTTTTATTTATATCCAAACTTAGCTGAACAACGGGAACATCTGCTTCGGGATATAAATGTTTGATAACAGACCAGGCACCATGATCCAAACCCCAATCATTATTCAAACCTATGCTTGTTTTAAAGCTCATTTTGCTTATTTCTTGAGCCAATTGAGGATTTCCCTGTGCAGGATACTGAACTTCGTACAGCGTGCGCGGAAATCCTCCAAAATCGTGAATAGTCTTGGGCCTTTCCATTGCAGTGACATAAGTTCCGCGCGTTTCCCAATGTGCCGAAATGCAAACGATTGCTTTTGGCTTGGTTGGTATGGTTTTACCTATGTTACGAAAACCCTGTACAAATTCATTTTCTTCAATAGCATTCATTGGGCTGCCGTGACCAAGAAATAGTACAGGCATTCTAAGTGATGGGGTTGATTCTGTTATTTACATTACTTTTTCTCAAAACTTGCTGTCGGAAATGATGAAAATATTTTATAAAATTTTTTATCTCAATAATTTAGTTTTCAGTTGCTTATACAATACTTTTGAATAAAATTGGCTTTTCTTTTGGTTTTGAAAATAGGAAAAACGATTTTTTCCAATTACTAAAATTTTTAATCACATTATTTTGGAAAGTGGTATTTTTATTGAAAATAAATTTTTACTAACTCATTTCCAACATTCTTAAAATTGGTTTAACTGCTTTCTCTCTAATATCTTCATTAACCAAAATTTCTGGAGATTCATTCAATAAGCAATTGTATAATTTTTCAAGTGTATTTAATCGCATAAAATTACATTCGTTACAAGCGCAAGTGCTATCATTTGGAGGAACAGGTATAAATTGTTTATCAGGACTTTTCTTTTGCATTTCGTGCAATATTCCACTTTCGGTAGCCACCAAAAATTTATTTTTATCCGAATTTACTGTATAATTAAGCAAAGCTGCTGTACTACCAATAAAATCAGCCATCAAAAGCAAAGGACGTTTACATTCAGGATGCGCCAATATTTCTGCATCGGGATGTTCTTCTTTCAGTTTTACCAACTTTTCCAATGAAAACTGTTCATGCACATGACATGCTCCGTCCCAAAGTAACATATTACGTCCGGTTACACTGTTGATATAATTTCCGAGATTCCTGTCTGGACCAAAGATTAATTTTGCATCTTTGGGAAACTGATCGACTATTTTCTTGGCATTGGTCGATGTTACAACCACATCAGTAAGCGCTTTAACGGCTGCTGTGGTGTTAACATACGAAATGACAGTATGATCAGGGTGAGCCTTACAAAATGTCTCAAAAGCGTCGGCAGGACAACTATCAGCCAACGAACAACCGGCATTAAGGTCGGGAACCAAAACTTTTTTCTGCGGAGAAAGAATTTTTGCAGTTTCGCCCATAAAATGCACACCGCAAAGCACAATAATATCTGCTTGGGTTTTAGCTGCCCATTGCGCCAAAGCTAAGCTGTCGCCAATCATATCAGCAATATCTTGTATATCGCCCATTTGATAGTAGTGAGCCATTATTACAGCATTTTTTTCTTTTTTGAGGCGCTTTATTTCCTGTATAAGTTCAGTTTTATTCATTTTTTTGAAGTTTTCAAATCAACATTATAATTATATTTTTTTCTTTTTAAAAAAAACTTTTATGGTGATAATAATAGGGTGTTGATAAGGTTGAAAAAATTTTTATTGATTTCTTGTTTTATTTGATATTAAAATTTAAATACCTATGTTTCAACAAGTATAAATCAATTTTAATTCTGATTTTTAGTAAATTATAAACTTTATCAACAAGCTGTTTATAACTGCAAAGTTAGAAAGTTTTATAACAATAATTAGCTGATAAGTATAGAAATGTGGTTAATAAGTAAATGATAAAAAAGAATGAATTTTAAAAAATTAGTAACATTTTTCTTGAAAAGAAAATTATAATAATTATTTGATAAATAAATCTAAGTTATCAACAGTTTTCAACCATTGATGGTTCAAATTAATGTCAATTATTTTTTTAAGTAAAGCCTTATATTTTTAGGAATAAAATTTTCACCTTTTATCTTATTTTATTGTTTTTAATGCGCATATAAAACAACCTAATAGATAATAGACTTTATTTCGATTAATATTCTATATCGCTGTTATTCAGTGTGATTTTTAAATTATGTATTCCGCAAGCAAGTTCCATGACTAAATCGTCAAATCCAAACTT
>CAYNGF010000106.1:0-11974 GCA_964396515.1 uncultured Paludibacter sp. | reverse complement strand
CATAAATACAATCTCGATGCTGTTCAGTTACACGGTTCTGATCTTGAGAAAGTTTGTAAGAAACTGCGTGAAACAGAACTTATCATTATCAAAGCATTCCCTATTGCTACTGTGAGCAATTTTATCCCCACAAATCATTACGAAGGTTTGTGCGATTATTTCCTGTTCGACACACGAACTGAGCATCATGGTGGATCAGGAGTAAAATTTAATTGGAATTTATTGCATGAATACAAAGGTAAAACGCCTTTTTTTCTGAGTGGAGGTATTGCTCCCGATGATGTAAATACCATTTCTGCGATTAATCATCCTCTGCTCGCTGGCATCGATCTTAACAGCCGATTCGAAATTAAGCCTGGTATAAAGGATGCGGATAAACTTCGTGAATTCCTGCATGCGCTTTCAGTTCGTCGAACCAACGAAAATTTATAAACAATCGTTTTTTTTCAAAATTTTATTTTTTACGTATTAATGCTCTGAATGCCCTCAGAACAATATTTTTATGAACAGAATTCATTATTTATTTCAAAATAAAAAAGAGAATATACTTTCGGTGTACTTTACTGCGGGTTTTCCAAAACTAAATGATACAATTCCTACACTCAAGGCTCTTCAAGCACATAACATTGATTTAGTCGAAATCGGAATTCCGTTTTCGGACCCAATGGCTGATGGTGTAGTTATTCAGAATAGCAGTCAGCAAGCACTTAAAAATGGAATGAGCATTCGCCTGCTTTTCGAACAATTAAGCGATATTCGAAAAACCATTCATATACCTCTTGTTATGATGGGTTACCTGAATCCGATAATGCAATTTGGTTTTGAAAAATTCTGTGCCGAATGCAATAAGGTAGGAGTGGATGGAATGATAATTCCTGATTTGCCAATGGCTGATTTTTTGAAAGAATACAAAGAGATTGCAGAGCAGTACGGTCTTGAGTTCATTTTTCTGATTACGCCCGAAACATCTGAAAATCGTATTCGCGAAATCGACAGCCATACCAATGGTTTTATTTATATGGTTTCGTCGGCGGCTGTTACCGGTACTCAAAGTTCTTTTGACAGCCGTGTAGAATATTTCAAACGCATTAATGCAATGAACCTTAAAAACCCACGATTAATTGGTTTCGGAATTTCGAACAAAGCTACGTTAGACACCGTAAATCAGTATGCTTCCGGTGCAATAATTGGCAGCGCCTTTATTAAAGCTCTGGAAGAAACCGGAGATGTGGAGAAAGGTGTGGAATTACTGCTTAAAAAACTAATGAAATAGTTTCTTATTAAATAAAGACCCTGATTTTGAGTAAGAATCAGGGTCTTTATTTAATTAAGTAATCAACAATAATTAATGATATGTTTTGAGCCAACCATAAGTAATGTTTCGCTCAGTCGTTCTTTGAGATTTTGAAAGTTTTGATAAGCATCCTATGGAATCCATTGATATTTAATGAATCTCCGGAGTATTTCAATTTTGTTCAATTCCGGTGAATAAGGTGGCAGAAAGTAAATATACAAATCCTGTTCTTTACAACGAGCCAAATTTGAAATAAATTTTTTACTCTTGTGTATCGGTGTATTATTCTGCATTACTTATCTTCAAACACCCTATAATCTCTTTTCTTGTTTCCATCGCTCTTGGTTGGTTTTAATGGATTCTGCTTCAACCCCAAATCAACCATAAACGTACTACTGATTGATAATTCGAAACTTATGTCTGACAAGGATAATATTTACCAAGCTGTCCGAAACTTAATGCAACCAATATGTCGTAAATCTTATATTTATGGCAACCTTTGTCGCTTTGAAATTTTCGGATAAAATTAAGAAGTGTAAATCTTGGTACTAAGTCTAAAAATTGTCGGATAACTGGTTTTTTGTTATTTTTACTGCGCTTGTGGAGTTTCATTTTTTCTGTATGTTTTGGTCAACTACAAAATTATGAAATTCTCAGGCATTTTTAATTTTTAAAGTTTCGCATAGTAGTGAAAAAGATGAAATTGGCTCCTTTTATACAATAGCAAAATCCAATTGTTTTTTATCGAGATTGGCGCGTGCCACGCGTACAGTAATTTCATCGCCTAACTGATATTTACGTCCGTATCTTCTGCCAAGCAAGCAATAATTCTTTTCATCAAACACATAATAATCATCATCCAATTCTCGAATCGGAATCATTCCTTCACATTTATTTGAAACTATTTCTACATAAATTCCCCACTCAGTTACACCAGAAATAACACCGTCAAAGGTTTGCCCAATGTGATCAGACATAAATTCCACCTGTTTATATTTGATGGAAGCACGCTCAGCATTGGAAGCAAGTTGTTCCATATCGCTACTGTGCCTACATAAATCTTCATATTCGGTTCTGTTTATACTTTTGCCACCGTGAGCATAGTGAAATAACAGTCTGTGCACCATCATATCCGGATAACGACGGATGGGCGAAGTAAAGTGCGTGTAATAATCGAATGCCAGCCCGTAATGTCCAAGATTTTCGGTTGAGTATTCTGCTTTAGCCATAGCACGTACAGCAAGCGTTTCAATCAAATCTTGCTCTTTTTTCCCCTGAACTTCATCGAGCAAATGATTTATGGAAGAAGAGATGGCAGTATTTTTTCCGCTTGTACGCAAATTATATCCAAAGCGCTTGATAAATTGAGCGAAATTTTGCAGTTTATCAGGATTTGGTAAATCGTGGATACGATAAACAAAAGTTTTTGCTTTCAACCCCTTTCCGGGCTTACCAATATGTGTTGCCACTGTTTTGTTTGCCAGCAACATAAATTCTTCAATCAATTTATTGGCATCTTTTTGTTCTTTAAAATAAACTGACACAGGTTTACCTTTTTCGTCAATTTCGAATCGTACTTCAACCCTGTCGAACGCAATGGCACCATCGATAAATCGTTTCGAACGGAGAATTTTTGCAAGTTTATCAAGCACCAGCAGCTCCTCTTTTAAATCGCCTTCACCGGTTTCTATAACCGTTTGCGCTTCTTCGTAAGTAAACCTTCGACGGCTGCAAATAACGGTTTTGGCAATTTCATAATGCAACACTTCAGCCTTATCATTCATTTTAAAAATTACCGAATAGGTAAGTTTATCTTCAAAAGGACGAAGCGAACAAATTCCGTTTGATAAATGCTCGGGGAGCATTGGCACGGTACGGTCAACAAGATATACCGATGTGGCTCTCTGGCGTGCTTCCTGCTCAATAATACTATCGGGACGTACATAATGTGTTACATCGGCAATGTGAACTCCAACTTCCCAAAAACCATCTTCGGTTTTTTGAAGCGACAAGGCATCATCAAAATCTTTTGCATCACGCGGGTCGATGGTAAAAGTGGGCACATTCCGAAAATCAATTCGTCGGGAGATTTCTTCAGGAGTTATGCCTGCATCAATCTTATTAGCAGCTTCTTCCACTTCTTTCGGATATTTATAGGGCAAACCATATTCGGCAAGTATTGCATGCATTTCAGCATTATTATCACCTTTTTCGCCTAGCACATCAATTACTTCACCTACCGGATTTTTCAGATTTGGTTCCCAACCGGAAAGCTTTACAACTGCTTTTTGACCGTTTTTACCTCCATTTAACTTTCCTTTTGGTATAAATATATCGTTTGTAAGTGATTTATTATCAGATATAAGGAATGCAAAATTATCAGAAACCTGCAAAATTCCCACAAATGTATCCTTTGCGCGACTCAACACCTCCACTACTTCTCCTTCGGGTTGTTGGTTTTTTCGACGTGCGTAAAGAAAGACTTTCACTTTATCATTCAAAAAAGCATGATTTGTTTTACGTTCAGGAATAAAAACGGGTTCGCCTCCATCGTCAGGGATTAGATAAGTTTTCACACCTTGACGATCGATAGTTCCGGTAATGTAACCACCACGAGAATTTAACTTGAATTTCCCGCGCGAGATTTCAACAAGAAACTCTTCGGAGTGTAATTCGTAGAGCAATTCATTTACAAAAATGCGTTGCGATTCGGCATTTATGCCAATAAGTGAAGATATTTGTTTATAATTGAAGGTTTTATGGGGATTTTCGTTGAACAAATTGATAATGTTTCGCAAAAGTTCTGCCTTTCGTATTTTTGTACTGGGCGCTCTGCCCGATTTTCTTTTCGACACAATATTTTGAATTTAAAAGGTTTTTGGTTTAAAGAGTTTATGGTTTTAAAGTTTCAGGTTTTTTCACTTATTGATTTAATATTTTTCGATTTCTCGTAAATTATATTTTACATCTTAACTATTTTCTTTTCGACAAACAAAGATAAATAAAAGAAACGCAAATCTGAACTAAAAACGAGTATTACTTTTTTGTAAAATTTATTTGTATTTTTACATGCCGATTACATCAACAGAGTTATTAACCTGCCAAAGTCAGGAATATAGATGATTATTACTACAGAAACATGAAGAAAAAAATAGCCTTTATCATAAATCCGAAATCGGGAACGATCGACAAAAAAGTACTGCCTGATATTATCGAAGAAGAAATTGACTCTTCACAGTTCGATTATAATGTTGAGTTTACAAAATACCGCGGCAATGGAAGTGAACTGGCGGCTTCTTTTGTTAAAAATAGTTATTATGCAGTAATTGCTGTAGGTGGCGATGGCACAGTAAATGAAATAGCAAAGGAGCTAATACATAACAACACCGCATTAGGAATTTTGCCAATTGGATCGGGCAACGGATTAGCACGACATTTAAATATTCCTATGAATTTCAGAAAAGCAATTCAAGCGCTTAACAATTCTGAAATCATAACTATTGACTACGGTCTTGTAAACGAACATCCTTTTTTCTGCACCTGTGGAACCGGTTTCGATGCTTATGTAAGTCTTGAATTTGCCAAAGGTCAAAAGCGTGGAATAATGGCGTACATCGAAAAAATGATAACCGGTTATTTCAGTTACAAACCTCAAAATTATCATTTACAAGGCGAAGGTATCGATTTGAAATCGAAAGCATTTGTGTTGACTTTTGCCAATGCCTCACAATGGGGAAACAATGCTTATATAGCGCCCCAGGCAAGTGTGCAGGATGGCATGCTCGACATTTCGGTAATGAGTAATTTTCCTGTTATAGCCATTCCTTCCATAGCCCTGCAACTTTTCACAAAAACTATTGATAAGGATTTATTTATGACTACATTACGCGCACGTGAGATTAAACTAATACGTGAAGAAAGCGGTCCTTTCCATTATGATGGAGAACCTTACGAAGAAGGAAAAGAAATTAATGTAAGAATTGTACCCGAAGGTTTAAAGGTTTTGGTAAAAAAACGGTTTTGAGAAATTAATACTGAAATGCAGTTTCTCGGAATAAGATTTTTCAAATATTTTCGGGAGTTTTATTTTTAAACGCTGTGTCAGGTGCAAGCACCCTGACCAGGGTTTGTACCACAACACCCTGACCGCGTTCGTAGAATCTGTTTGCGTTGATAAACAAAAACTTCAAACTCAAAAAAGTAAACCAATTTATATCAAACAAGCACCCTGACAGGTTTGAGACATTACAACCTGACAGCGTTCGCAGAACCTGTCAGCGTTGAAAAAAAAATTAATCTCTACTTATTTATGCTCAACAACCTACCCGTATTTGGATCTATCTGTATTTTTACATTCCGTAATTTAAAAATCCTTTCCGAAAACGGGACTATAATACCAAATTGTGAAACTTGTAATTCGTTTTCGAGATAAATTTTTGATCCATCAGTAATTTTAACCTTGGATTTGGCAGGCAAAACAGTAAAAATTGAAGCTTTTTCAAGTTTACTTTTCGGATCAGGAGCTTGGGTTTTAATAGATTCAGCAAAAATGTTTATGTAAAAAGGTGCACCACCCAAATCTCCCGCATCAACAAGCCCTCGTTGTGCCGAAAGCCGGAAAAGTACTTTATTGGCAACAACTGAATCGGGAATGAAAGTAATCGTATGTATTTTCGTTTCAATATTGGTTTTACCTGTAAATAGCGTAGTTAGTTCGGCTTCAGTACGATCAAGTCCTTCGAGCATAGTATTCAGTGCTTTACCATCAGAGGGCTGGGCATCCATATCGCCGCCCAATAACATCATACGACTTTCGCGAATGCGATAAATTTGTTTCGCAGCACCTTCGGCAAGTTTTGCAATGGAGCCAGCCATCATAAATTCTTCGCCAAGAGGCAGTAAAGCCCCCGTTGCAAGCTTTTCATTTTCATTAATTACTGCTTTAATATCATGTGTTTTTGCTTCGGGTGAAGAAATATTTACACCACAAAGAATACCTTGACTATTTACAACTGGATAGTTACATGCTGTTTTCATATCCATCTGAAAAGTTCGTGCCGGATCAGCAATTACTTCAGTATGCATATTGATACTTTTCACACGATAACTCACTTTTGGCTCTGTTATTACATCAGTAGTGGCAAGGTAACGTTGCGAATACTGATAAAATTGCCCGGGTGTTTGCGTAACTTTCTCTACTTCCACATCGAAACATAACACAGTTTTCGGAAGAGCATAAATAAATACCGGACTACCTTCAGTAAGGACTAAGTTTTTCTGAGCGGTAAGAGGCAATATAATAATTGCCATAAATATTAGTAGATTATATTTTCTCATATCAAATATTATTATACCAGTTCAGCGATTATTTTTTACTTTTGGCTGTTTTAGCTGTCTTAGTCGTTTTATTTTTTGTAAAACCAGCTTTTTTCCCATTTTTGGGTTTGTTTTCATCCTGTTCTGCCATCAGTTCTTTACACTTTTCGAATGTAAGCGTTGTAGCATCGGTTCCTTTAGGAATTTTATAATTGTTTCCATCGCATGTAAAATACGGTCCGAAACGCCCATTTAATACCAGTATTTCACCTTTTTCGCCCAAAGTAGCAATTGTTTTATTTTTTTCAGCTTCGCGCTTTGTGTTAATAATTTCTATAGCACGATCCTCAGTAATGGTCATAGGGTCATCGGTTTTGGGAAGGGAATAAAATGCTCCGTTGTGTCTGATATAAGGACCAAAGCGCCCAACAGCTACAATCATTTCTTTATTTTCGTACTCACCTACTGTGCGAGGAAGTTTAAACAACTCTAAAGCCTCTTCCAGAGTAATGCTTTCAATGGATTGATCCCGACGAAGCGAAGCAAATACAGGTTTTTCTTCGTCGTCAGCAGTACCGATTTGAGCAATAGGCCCGAAACGTCCTATTTTAACCGAAAGTTGCCTTCCGCTTGCAGGATCTGTACCAAGAATACGTTCACCAACCTTGCGTTCAGAGTTTTTAAGTGTATCTTCTACAACCGGATGAAATTTTTTATAAAACTTATCGATGGCTACAGTCCATTGAATATTACCTTCGGCAATTTCATCGAATTGTTTTTCAACTTCTGCTGTAAAATTATAATTTAAAATATCAGGAAAATATTCTGTAAGAAAATCGTTTACAACTATGCCAATATCTGTAGGGAAAAGTTTTGATTTTTCGGCACCGAAATTTTCAAGTTTTGTCGATTCTGAAATTTTGCTGTTTCTAAGTTTAAGAAGACTTATATTGCGTTGCTCGGCTGGACGGTCTCCCTTTTCAACATATTGTCGGTTTTGAATCGTAGAAATCGTAGGAGCATACGTAGAGGGTCTTCCAATACCAAGTTCTTCGAGTTTACGAACCAATGAAGCCTCACTGTAGCGTGGAGGTTTTTGAGTGAAACGCTCACTTGCAACAATTTCTTCTACAAATGATTTTTCTCCCGTTTTTACAGTAGGAAGAATGCTTTCATTTTCTTCATCGGTTTCATCATCGCTCGATTCAAGATAAACTTTCAGAAAACCATCGAAAACGATAACTTCTCCACTGGCTACAAACTGTAAATCGCTTTCAGATATATTAATAAAAATCGATGTCTTTTCGAGTTCGGCATCGGCCATTTGCGAAGCTATGGTGCGTTTCCATATTAATTCATAGAGTTTTTTTTCCTGCGCATTACCTTCAATGGTACGAGCGTTCATGTAGGTTGGACGAATAGCTTCGTGCGCTTCCTGTGCACCTTTTGAAGTATTGCTGAATTTGCGGATTTTAACATAGTTTTCACCTGCCATGCTAATTATTTCAGCTTTTGTAGTATTTATAGCAAGCGATGATAGATTAACGGAATCCGTACGCATATATGTAATTTTTCCGCTTTCGTACAGTCTTTGCGCTACCATCATGGTTTGAGAAACGGAAAAACCAAGTTTGCGCGCAGCTTCTTGCTGCAAAGTAGAAGTGGTAAAAGGAGGTGCCGGTGATTTTTTTGCAGGCTTAGTAACAATATCGGAAATCTCAAAATTTGATTTTTTACATGTTTCGAGAAAAGCAACAGCTTCGGTTTTAGTTGCAAAACGTTGGTTCAATTCTGCTTTTAACTGCACGGGCTTACCTGCGATATCGAATGTATTGAAAATAGCATTTACACGATAAGAACCCTCCGGAACGAATTGATTGATTTCACGTTCGCGCTCCACAATCAATCGCACTGCAACAGACTGAACACGACCGGCGGATAGCGAAGGTTTAACTTTTTTCCATAAAATGGGCGATAGCTCGAAGCCTACTATTCGGTCAAGCACGCGGCGAGCCTGTTGTGCATCGACAAGGTTGATATCAATATCGCGAGGATTCTCAATGGCGTTTAGTATTGCATTTTTGGTAATTTCATGAAATACAATGCGACGGGTTTTATCTTTTTTTAGTTGTAACTCCTCGTACAAATGCCATGCAATAGCTTCACCTTCACGGTCTTCATCGGAAGCAAGCCACACTGTGTCTTTATCTTTTACTGCTTTCTTAAGTTCAGATACCAGTTTTTTTTTGTCCGACGAAACTACATATTCAGGTTTATAGTTGTTTTCAAAATCAATTCCGATACCTTTTTCGGATAAATCGCGGATATGGCCGAAACTCGACATGACTTGATAATCGGCTCCGAGAAATTTTTCAATGGTTTTGGCTTTAGCCGGTGACTCTACTATTACAAGATTTTTTGGCATTTTGGTGGTTTAAATTTGTATTGTTTCGGAGAATTCGGGTGCAAAATAACAAAATTTAAAAGGTATAAGCCAAATTTTCAACAGATTATTTTTGTTTTTTAATTTTTGAACGAAGAAAATAAAAAGGAAGGCAATGAAAAATTTGCTGTTTTAAGACTTTAAAATAGGTAAATATGCAACACCGATAAATTAAAAGCAGAACTTGTTGAAGAAGAATTTATTAATTATTGTAAGAGATGTTGCAATTTTCAATTATTTGTTTTTTCAACTCAAGTAATTCTTGTTCGGTCATATTTTCATCAATTTGCAATTCGCCTGAAATGATCGATCTAGCTTTTTGAGCATAAATGTTGAGGGATGGATTCTTCTTAAAAAAATTACTCCATTTCTCGGCGAGCTGATGGGTAGGATGAACAACGTATTCTATAAAGTCGTCGTTCGTTAAAAAACTGAGTATATATTTTTCAGTATAAGAATTCACAATTATACAAACTGATTTTTTTCAATAAAACGTGTAAAAAAACAATTTGTACTCAAAAAATAAAACGAATAAGTTGCAATCAATAAAAAAATTAGAATTGGAAAAACAATTTTATATCTTACTGAAATTAAACCATTTCATTCCACCCAAAGTACCAACCCTTTGAGATATTCGCCTTCGGGATGATAAATATTAACAGGATGATCGGCGGGTTGAGATAATTGATGTAAAATTCGTACATTGCGTTTACTCTCGGCTGCAGCACTAAACACAGCCAACCTGAATTGTTCACGACTTACTACCTGTGAACAGGAAAAGGTAAAAACAATGCCACCGGGTTTAATTTTCTCGAAAGCTTTCGCATTTAACCGTTTATAACCTTTCAGAGCGTTGCGCAACGCTTCACGGTGTTTTGCAAATGCCGGAGGGTCAAGAATTATCAAATCATAAATATTTTCTGCAGTGTTTAAAAATCGGAAAGCATCTTCGGCAAAAGCGGTATGCCGGTTATCGTTCGGAAAATTTAACGAAACATTATTACTGGCGATATCAACAGCTTTTGCAGAACTATCCACTGAATGAACCAGATTTGCTCCTCCACGAAGTGCATAAACCGAAAAACCGCCTGTATAACAAAACATATTAAGCACATTCCGTCCTTTTGAATATTGTTCAAGAAGCCGGCGGTTTTCGCGCTGATCAACAAAAAAACCTGTTTTCTGACCTTTGAGCCAGTCCATCTTGAATTTCAGTCCGTTTTCGGTTGCTATATAATTTATTGTATCGACGCCTATAATATAGCTATCTTCAGGATTGACCGGAGCTTTAAAAGGAAGTGTTGTTTCTGATTTATAATAAACGTTTTTAACACCTGTAACATACTTTACAATAGCTTCAGCAAGAATTTCTTTTGCATAATGCATTCCTATTGAATGCGCCTGCATTACAGCAGTGTCATCATAAACATCCACAATCAATCCGGGCATATTGTCACCTTCGCCATGCACCAGCCGATATGTATTATTGGTTTCAGAAATCAATCCCAAGGATGTACGAAGCTTGTATGCTTTTTTAATACACGAAAACCAAAAATCGCGATTTATCGGTGCCGGCGAAAAGCTTAATACCCTTACGGCAATACTTCCAATTTGGTAATGTCCGGTTGCCAAAAACTTTCCGGAATAGTCAACAACTTCTACAATGTCGCCTTCTGCAATTTTACCATCAATTTTTTGCACTGCCCCTGAGAAAACCCAAGGGTGAAACCGAAGTAAACTTTCTTCTTTGCGGGGCTTGAGAAATATTTTGGATAGATTATCTGTTTTCAATTGTAATTTGTTTTTTAAAAAATAATTTTGCCAAAAACTAACTCACTTCATTTTTGCTTTTTTCATTATGGCTTGTTCTTAAAGCAGCATCATCGGCAAGCAACTTATTATATTCTTTTTTCGAGATCTTTTTTTCTTTGAGTAGTTGAAGATAGATCATAAGACTTGCCCAGGCATCTGTGGCAGCATAACGCCTTTGTTGCTCGTTAAGTGTATCGCTTTCCCAATTTGTCAGTCGTTGTGATTTTGATATTTTCCGTCCGAAAACAATGGCAAAAATTTTCTGCAATCCCAACTCAAGAATGCCATACTGTGCAACGATGGTTTGTAAATCGATAAAATTTTGTGGTTTAAATGGATAAAGCTTAGCAAGTCCTACAAAATCATCGCGTAGTGCCAGTCCAATTTTTTTTACTTTATCAGAAGCAAGAAAAGCTGCAAGTTTGGGATGCAACCCGATTTTATTAAGCCTGAAAAGATAGCAATGATTTTGAGTAGAAATTTGTAATAGCGCTACTCTATGATACGTTCCGCGTGAAAAGGAAGGACGCGTTTCGGTGTCTACACCAACCACATCACACTCAAACAGTTTTTCAACAACACTTTCAACCATGCTATAATTATCCACAAGGGTTATTTGCCCATCGAATAAAACCACCGGCAACTGGTTTACTTCTTCCTTCGAAATTCTCGGCTTAAACATTTGATTTATTTCTACTATGCTACAAAATCAATTTATCAGGTTACTTAACTCATCATTCTCATTTTCATCAAGATAACCGAATATGCTTTTTCTGTTTTTCCCCTGCGTATAGTCCATATCCTGTAAGTCATCTTTATCAACATTTGAAGCGTAACGAATACTATGCAATGCTTTCAAAGCATTAAGCAATTTTCGCCCCCAATGCTCTGAAAAAGCATTCAGACACACAGTAAGCGCATCGTTCATAACATCGATGTCGGCTGTTTGGTAATTTGCAGCAAAATCCTTCAGTTCCTGATAAATGTCAGCCAAATCTTCTGAAATAAAAGCAGCCACAGGGGTATCGCTGTAAGGCATATCCGGGTGAAAAACTTCAAGATATGAATCGTCCGGACCTAAAAGCCGTTCAATATTTTCTTTGATTTCA
>CAYNGF010000105.1:0-12470 GCA_964396515.1 uncultured Paludibacter sp. | reverse complement strand
CCTCGGCTTCAAGTTGTTTTACATCTGAAGGATAAAACTTACCCGCAACAGCAGGAAACCGTAAATTTAATTGCGTAATTCCCATGATTATTCAAATTTCTAAGCAAATATAATCAACAAACAATGAAATAATTTTCCAAAAACAAAATATATAAATATAAGCACAAAAAAATAAAGCGAATTTTACATCGCTTTATTTTTTTATATGAACAATTTATTTTCGGGAGTATGAAGAATAAATTTATTTGTTAAACAAATTCTCTTCAGTAAATTTACCGATTGCCTGATAGTTTTTATACAGTTCGAGGTACATTTTGTGGTTTTCGGCATTCGGATAGAATTCTTTGGCAAATCCCTGTCCCATAGCTTTTTGAGCATCTTGTACTTTGGCATAAACACCGGCTGCAACGGCAGCAAACATGGCTGTACCAAATGCGCAAGCCTGTTCGGCTTTAGCCACTTTGATAGGCATATTCAACACATCAGCCAATGTTTGCATTACAAATGGCGATTTGAGCGAAATTCCCCCGATGCCGATTATTTCTTTAATTTCCACGCCGTTTTCGATAAAGCGATCCACTATGGCTTTTGAACCGTAAGCAGTCGCTTCAACCAAAGCGCGGAAAATGAGCGGAGCAGAGCTTCCAAGCGTCAAACCTGTAATGGTTCCTTTCAGCATTTGATTTGCATCAGGCGTTCGACGACCATTCATCCAGTCAGTAGCCAAAACAGTTGATTCTGAAACAGGAACCTTAGCAGCTTCAATTGAAAGCGCAGGAATTATCTGATCCAAAGTTTCGTCAATCAGTTTTTGTTTTGTAGCTTCATCCACCAATGTGGTTTTCGACAAGATATTGACTACAGGCCATGCAACAACGTTTTTAAACCAGGCATACACATCGCCAAAGGCAGATTGACCTGCTTCCAAACCAATCATTCCCGGTATAACAGATCCGTCCACTTGTCCACAAATGCCGGGAATCAGCTTGTCGCCCATTTCTTCATAACTCGAAACCATGATGTCACAGGTTGAAGTACCGATAATGCGAACCAAAGCGCCTGGCTTTACTTCAGCACCAACTGCTCCGGTATGCGCATCGAAAGCACCAACAGCAACTGCCACGTTGGTTGTCAAACCTAAACGTTTCGCCCATTCTTCGGTCAGATTTCCAACTTTGGTATCACTGGCACAGGTTTCTGTGTAAAGTCTGTCGCGGAAACCGGCTAAAACTGGATCGAGTGCAACCAAAAATTCTTCCGAAGGTAATCCACCCCATTGCTCCAGCCACATGGCTTTATGACCCGATGCACAACGGCTGCGGTACATCTGTTCAGGTTTGGTTGTTCCGGTTAACAAAGCCGGCATCCAGTCGCAATGTTCTACAATTGAATAAGCCGCTTCGCGAACTTTTTCATCGGCACGCAATACATGCAATGCTTTTGCCCAAAACCATTCAGAAGAATAAATTCCACCTTCGTACGAAGTATAGTCAGTGCTCCATTTTCCGGCAAGTTCATTTATTTCGTTTGCTTCCTGGATGGCAGTGTGGTCTTTCCACAACACGAACATAGCGTTCGGATTTTCGGCAAATTCAGGCAACATGGCCAACGGAGTACCGTTTTTATCTGTGAAAACAGGTGTGCTTCCGGTAGTGTCAAAGGCAATCCCAACCACATTCTCAGCAGTTCCTGGAGGACACTTACTTAATGCGTCCTTCACTGTATATTCAAGCACCTCAATATAATCCAAAGGGTGTTGGCGATACTGATTGGCAGTAGGAACACAATATTTTCCTTCCATCCAACGCGGATAATATTTAACCGATGATGCCAATTCTTCGCCTGTTTCGGCATTTACAATCACGGCACGTGCCGAGTCGCTACCATAGTCTAATCCAATAACGTATTTCATAAAAGCTCCCCTCTAACTCCCCCAAAAGGGGAGAATCTAAAGTTAGTATTGTATTTTTGATTTAATTTCAGATGTTGCACAAACCAAAATCCCCTCTTTTGGAGGGGTTTGGGGTTGGTTTTATCTCAACGCTTTATTCAACATGTAATACACTTCATTATTTCTCAAGTCCTGACGGAACTGACGGATATTAGTGTCTTTGTCGATAATCAATAATTCGATGTCGGCAATTTCCGCATAATCTTCCATCATTTCGGTAGTAAGTGAGAATGAGAAGCAAGAATGATGTGTTCCACCTGCCAAAATCCATGCACCGGCGCCAATTTCAAAATTAGGCATGGGTTTCCATAGTGCACAAGCCACCGGAAGTTTCGGGAGGGGTTGTGGTTTTACAACTTCTACTTCGTTTACAATCATACGGAAACGGTTGCCCATATCAACAATTGTAGTGGCAATACCTTTACCTTCATGAGCTTGAAATACCAAACGAGCACATGTTGAAGCATCGCCAATACCCAGATAATGAACTTCTATGCGTGGTTTATTGCCTGCAATATCCGGACTTATTTCGAGCATGTGTGCTTGTAAAATGGTTGAATTTTCGCCATCGAAATTCAGCGTATAATCTTCAAGGAACGATTGTCCACCCGGGAGGTCATGTCCCATTACCCATAATGTACGAACCAAAGCTGCAGATTTCCAGTCGCCTTCAGCTCCAAAACCATAACCTTCAGCCATTAAACGTTGAGAAGCAAATCCCATCAACTGTTTCATGCCTTCGAGTTCGTTGAAGCTCGTGGTAAATGCTTTTGCGCCTTTATCTTGTAAGAAACGGCGAAGACCGATTTCCTGTGCTGCAGCATCGCGCACATACTGATGTTTTTCTGCACCTTTTTTACAATCATCGGCAAATTCATAAATTTTTTCGTATTCCGCAACTAAAGTATCTATTTCCGATTCAGTAACAGCGTTTACATACGGAACCAATTTGGCAATAGGGGCATTATCCACATGATAACCCAGACGGATTTCAGCTTCTACTTTGTCGCCGTCAGTAACTGCAACATTGTTCATATTATCGCCAAAGCGGATGATGAGCATATCCTGTGCATCTGCCCAACCGGCACATACGCGCATCCAACTTGCAATTTTTGCATGGGTTGACGCGTCTTTCCAATACCCAACTACCACTTTACGTGGTTTGCGTAAACGGCTTGTAATGTGTCCGAATTCGCGGTCGCCATGAGCCGATTGATTCAGGTTCATGAAATCCATGTCAATTTCATTCCATGGAATTTTTTCATTGTATTGTGTATGCAGGTGAAGCAACGGTTTCTTGAAATCCATTAATCCATGAATCCACATTTTAGCAGGTGAAAATGTGTGCATCCAGGTAATCATACCGATACATTTTGTATCGCCATTAGCTGCTCGCATAATTTCAGCTATTTCTGATGATGAATTAGCCGTCCCTTTATAGACAACTTTTATCGGTAGGTTACCTGAATCGTTCAGACCTTTTACCATTTCGTTTGAGTGTGCGTCAACTTGTGTAACTGCATCACCTCCGTACAGAAGTTGTGCTCCTGTGATAAACCATACTTCGTAATTTTCAAATTTGAACTCCATTTTAATATTTGCAATTTAGTTATATACATTTTACTATTTAAATACCCTACAAGGGCTAGTTTTTTATTTCTTTTCACTTATCCATTGTCCGTAATATGCACCGGGTCCGTGTTTTCTGAAGAAATGCTTTTTTATCAGCAATTCGTTCATTTTCAGGTTTGGATTGATGCTAAACGCCAGTTGTGCCATTTTGGCACATTGCTCCATTACAACCGCATTATGCACTGCTTCGTTTGCATCTTTTCCCCACGAGAAAGGCCCGTGATTACAAACAAGCACTCCGGGTACATGTTCCGGATTGATGCCTTTAAATCGCTCAACTATAACATGTCCTGTTTCCAATTCGTAATGACCTTCTACTTCTTCCTTCGTCATCATACGCGTACAGGGAATTTCACGGGCAAAATAATCCGCATGAGTAGTACCTATAATCGGAATATCCATTCCGGCTTGCGCCCAAGCGGTAGCATAAGTTGAGTGTGTATGAACAACCCCTCCAATATCAGGAAATGCATTGTATAGTACTAAATGGGTGGGTGTATCGGAGGATGGTTTAAGGGTACCCTCAACAACCTTTCCATCCAAATCAACTACTACCATTTGTTTAGCACGCATTTCTTCGTAAGAAACTCCTGATGGTTTTATTACCACCAAGCCACTTTCTCTATCTATGGCACTTACATTTCCCCAGGTAAAAATCACAAGGCCGTGTTTTACTAAATCCAAGTTGGCCTGAAATACTTTTTCTTTTAAAGCTTCTAACATAATATTTTTCTTTTAAGTGTTTGAAATAGTTTTATAAAGCAATTGAAAACTGCTGATAACTTATTACTGTATAACACTTGTAACTTACGAAAAGTTTCTTGTTTATTTATAAGTGTTATTAATACACTTATTTTTGTTTGCAAATGTATTGATAATTATGCAACCTGCAATATATGTGTTATATGTTATAAAACATAATTTTAAATTTTGCTGATTTTTTGACTCTTAAACGTTAATCTTAAGTTTAAATTTCACTTGTTTTTATCCAAAAAATATGTTTTACAACATTTTTAGTGTAAGATGTACACTTTTTATTTTTCTGAAACAAATTTTTCATTTACTTTTGAGCCTCTAAATTGCGCAAATTTCTCTTTATTATCAAATTACAATTAAAAGTTTAAATCATTAATATCAAAAAAATAAACTGAAAATGAAAAAGTTACTTTTAGGATTTACCATTTTAGCTTTAATGCTTCATGGATGTAGTAAAAAAACAGAAACAACAGCTTCGGGTCTTCTCAAATCAAACTTTCAAACAGTGGTAAATGGCGACTCAACCGACTTGTATGTATTAAAAAACGCTGCGGGTATGGAAGTGGCTATTACAAACTTCGGTGGGCGTATAATATCCATCATGGTGCCCGATAAAAATGGCGTGATGCAAGATGTCGTACTTGGGTTCGATTCAATTGCTGATTATATCAATGTTCCAAGTGATTTTGGAGCAACTATCGGACGTTATGCAAACAGAATTAATCAGGGACGCATAGTAATTGATGGAGATACCATTCAACTACCCCAAAACAATTTCGGACACTGTTTGCACGGCGGACCGAAAGGATGGCAATATCAGGTTTTTACCAATGTAAAACAACCTGATGCAACGACACTCGAAATGACACGATTTTCACCTGATGGAGATGAGAATTTTCCGGGTGCAGTTACAGCTAAAGTTGTTTTTAAACTCACTGAAGACAATGCCATTGATATCAGCTTTGAAGCCACTACTGACAAGAAAACAGTGATCAATATGTGTAATCATTCATATTTCAATCTTTCGGGTAATGCTGAAAACAACGTTCTTGACAACATTTTATATATCAGCGCTGATACCTACACACCTGTTGACAGCACATTTATGACTACCGGAGCAATTGATTCGGTAAAAAATACTCCTATGGATTTTACTACACCCAAACCCATTGGTCAGGATATAAACAAGTATGAATTTATCCAACTTAAAAACGGAAATGGCTATGACCATAACTGGGTGCTGAATACAGCAGGAGATATTACAAAACTTGCCGCAAAGGTAACTTCTCCCGCAAGTGGAATTAGTGTTGAAGTTTACACTAACGAACCTGGTATTCAGGTTTATACCGGTAACTTCCTTGATGGAACTGTAAGAGGCAAGAAAGGTAAAATTTATAATCAACGTACCGGCGTTTGTCTTGAAACACAGCATTATCCTGATAGCCCCAATAAGCCACAGTGGCCTTCGGTAATTCTGGAACCGGGACAAACCTATCAAAGTCGCTGCATTTATAAGTTTACGGTAGAGAAATAGGTAACAAGGTGACAAGGAAACAAAATACGAGTTGCGAGTAAACAAGCAAACACGAAACACGAAACACAAAACAATTAAAAATTAAATTATGGAATCATTAGATTGGATTGTAATTGGAATTTTTGCCCTTGCCTTAGTTGGTATTGTGGTGTGGGTTTTAACTCAGAAACAGGAAAGCTCAGGAGATTATTTTCTTGCCGGACGCGATGCTACATGGTTAGCAATCGGTGCTTCAATATTCGCTTCGAATATTGGATCTGAACACCTTATAGGACTTGCCGGAGCAGGAGCATCGAGTGGTATGGCTATGGCGCATTGGGAAATTCAGGGTTGGATGATTTTAATACTTGGCTGGGTTTTTGTTCCTTTTTATTCAAGAAGTATGGTATTAACCATGCCCGAATTTCTTGAGCGAAGATATAACCCACAATCGCGTACAATTTTATCGGTTATTTCACTGATTAGTTATGTTTTGACTAAAGTGGCTGTTACAGTTTATGCCGGTGGGTTAGTATTTCAACAAGTTTTTGGTATTAAAGAATTATGGGGTATCGACTTCTTTTGGATTGCTGCCATTGGATTGGTTTTAATCACTGCGCTTTACACTGTAATCGGCGGTATGAAGTCCGTTCTCTATACTTCCGTGTTGCAAACTCCCATTCTTTTATTAGGTTCGCTAAGTATAGTTGTACTTGGTTTGAGAGCCTTGGGTGGCTGGGATCAGATGATGGAAATAGTGCGCGCAAAACCGGTCAACGAATATGGCGATACGATGGCAAATCTTATCCGCAGCAACAGCGATGCCAATTTCCCATGGTTGGGAGTCCTGATTGGTTCTTCAATAATTGGTTTTTGGTATTGGTGTACTGACCAGTACATAGTTCAACGTGTACTTTCAGGAAAAGATGAAACGCAAGCCCGTCGGGGAACAATTTTTG
This sequence comes from uncultured Paludibacter sp., assembly GCA_964396515.1. Taxonomy (GTDB): domain Bacteria; phylum Bacteroidota; class Bacteroidia; order Bacteroidales; family Paludibacteraceae; genus Paludibacter. Next base: position 5,659 of record CAYNGF010000105.1, on the reverse strand, counting down.
GTGCTTATCTAAAGCTTACTCCCGTATTTATATTCCTGATTCCCGGTATGATAGCGTATGCTTTACATGTAAAAACCGGAAGTTTTCTTCCTGTTTCAACCGATGGTAGTGTAATTTCTGATGCTGCATTTCCAACACTTGTGGCTAAAATACTTCCCGCCGGATTAAAAGGTTTGGTAGTAGCAGGTATTTTAGCAGCCTTGATGAGTTCTCTTGCTTCGCTGTTCAATTCATCGGCAATGCTTTTCACTATCGACTTTTATAAAAGGTTTAAACCAAATGCTCCAGAAAAACAACTATTACATGTTGGTAGAATAGCCACTGTAGTAATAGTAGTATTGGGTATTTTATGGATACCGGTGATGAAAAGTGTAGGAAATGTATTGTATGCATATCTTCAGGACGTACAATCAGTATTAGCTCCGGGTATAGCAGCAGCGTTTTTGTTAGGAGTTTTATCTAAAAAAATAACGCCGAAAGCAGGCTTATGGGGTCTAATCACTGGCTTTGTAGTTGGATTAACCCGTTTGGGAGCAAAAGTTTACTATTCACAGGTACAGGGAGCATCTGAAACGTGGTTTAAAGATTTATTTTACGATGTAAATTGGTTGTTCTTTAGTGGTGGGATGTTCCTGTTCAGCGCAATTATAATGATATTTGTAAGTTTGTTTACAAAACAAGCCTCTGCGGAACAAGTTCAGGGATTGACTTTTGGATCGACCTCTGAAGCTCAAAAAGCTGCAACTCGTGCAAGTTGGAATAAATGGGATGTGATGCATACTGCAATAATTATTGCATTTACCATTGCATTTTACATTTATTTCTGGTAATCTATTCAATAATTATATTCTAAAACATAAACTTTGCCGGAATAAAACAACCGGCAAAGTTTATATTTTAATTCAACTTTCACATGTATTTAATTACTTGAATTACTGATTATTGCTAAATTCAGCATATTGAATATCAGATGGTTATACAAATGTATGTTTTCCAAATTTTCGATGTTTTACCTCACCCCCAGCCCCTCTCCTTCCCGCGAGCGGGACAAGTATCCGAGGGGAACGGTACACCGCAAATAGAAAATTCATTGTGCATATTTATATATTTCAAATTCAATTACTTATACTTACGAAAGTTAATTATTTTAATTTAATATGAGTCCAAATTCGAACTATTACAGTCTTCAAGATTCCTTTTTAGTTGCAGTAGATTGCATTATTCTTGGCTTTATGGAAAATGAAATAAAACTTCTTGTGCACAACCGCGAAATGGAGCCTGCTCAGGGTGGTTTATCGTTGATGGGTGGTTTTGTTCGAAAAAATGAATCTCTCGAAGACGCAGCGACACGTGTTTTAACAAACTTAACCGGGTTACAGAATATTTTCATGGAACAAGTAGGTATGTATGGCGATATTAATCGTGATCCAGGTGAAAGAGTTATTTCATGTGCATATTATGCTCTTATTGATGCAAGTGCTCAGGATAGTAATCTTCTAGAGCTACATAATGCCTACTGGGTAAAAACCTCGGAAGCAAAAAAACTTATCTTCGACCATCCACAAATGGTTCACGATGCTATTAAGATACTTCGGCGTAAAGCTGCGATACAACCCATTGGAATGAACCTTTTGCCTGAAAAATTTACACTCACCAGCCTTCAGTCGTTATACGAAGCTATTTACGACTCACCATTGGATAAACGTAATTTCAGAAAAAAAATGATGAGTCTCAACTTTCTCGAGAAACTTGATGAAATTGATAAGTCAGGCTCAAAAAAAGGTGCATACTTTTACCGATTTAAAGATGATCGGAACAATCCAACGGCAACAAATTACAACTTTTAGTTTTTTTTGATCATATCGTAATTATATTATATTATTTTGATTATATTTGCAGCACAGTTCAGCACAGATAGACAATAATTCCGAAACTTTTACCGAATTTAAAATAAACGAAAAAATTACATCCTAAGCAAAATAAGGTTTTATAAAACATTACTTTTTATAAATATGAACCTAAAATCAGGATATCCAGTTAAACAACATTCACAGCCAGTGAAGCGTTATTGTCAGACTTTGAAGTTAAAGTCTGATGTTCAGCTTATTAAAGAATATAAGTACTGGCATCTGCCTGAAAACCGTTGGAAAGAAATTCCTGAAGGCATTAAAGCCGTAGGTATACTTGATATGGAATTATATATACATGAAAACGTACTATTTATGATCGTAGAAACGCCACTTGATTTTGAATGGGACAGTGCTTTCGGGAAACTTGCAGGATTACCACGACAGGCAGAATGGGAGGCTTTTATGGCAAAATTTCAATTAGCAGACCCAAATGCCGGTTCGGCAGATAAATGGACTTTGATGGAACGAATATTTAGCTTGTAAAGCCCCTGACATCCTAAATGGGGGAAATTAAGAAAATAAGTAATCTTCAAACTCTGAAACTTTAAACTCTTAAACAAAATAAAATACAATGAAATCAGACGCAAAAATTCCGTTATTAAAAGGAAGTGATGGATTTAATTACACCATTCCATTTATATTAGTAACTTCCCTTTTCTTTTTCTGGGGTGTAGCCAACAACATGACAGACACGCTATTATCGGCATTTAAAAACATTATGGAAATGTCAGATTTCCAGACTTCGTTTATACAAATGGCTTTTTACGGTTCTTATGCATGTTTTGCAATCCCAGCTGCATTGCTTATTAGAAAATACACTTTTAAACACGGAATTGTAGTAGGTTTGTCATTATATGCTTTGGGAACATTTTTGTTCTATCCTGCATCGCAACTTGCTTCTTATGGTTTCTACCTATTTGCATTGTACGTATTAGCCGGTGGCTGTTCTATTTTGGAAACTGCTGCCAATCCTTATATTTTGACCATGGGTCGGAAAGAAAATATGACCCGCAGGTTGAATTTTGCTCAATCGTTTAATCCGATAGGTTCAATATCTGGAATTATCATCAGTCAGATATTTATTTTATCTCAATTAAGCCAAAATAAAAGCACCTTGAGTGATGCTGAATTGCTGGTTGTGCAACATAAAGAATTATCGGCAGTTACGCTTACCTATATGGGATTGGGAGTTGTTTTAGTAGCATTACTTATGATTATTATATTTTACAAAAAAATGCCGGCTACTAAAGACACTTCTGGTTTAAGCTTTGGAGCCACAGTTGGTAGATTACTAAAAAGAAAACATTACACGCTTGGCGTAATTGCACAATTTTTTTATGTAGGAGCACAAATTGGTGTTTGGTCATATACAATACGGTATGTCATGCTCGCACTCGGACTTGTCGATCCGGAAACCTCGGAAATTTTTCCAGCCAAAGTACAAGGTTTTATTACAGAACATCGTTTATGGAGCAACATTTGGCAACTTGACGAAAATTCGACGGCAGAAAATATCGGAAATTCTTTTTATCTTTTCTCACTGATTTTATTTACAATTTCGAGATTTATTTTCACTGCATTAATGCGATATTTCCGACCCGGAATGTTACTGGCAATTGCAGCCTCAGGTGCTATCATTTCTGCTGCAATCGCAATTTTTACAACCGGGATGACCGGAGTAATTGGATTGGTTGCAATATCTTTTTTCATGTCGTTAATGTTCCCAACTATTTATGGTATCGCGCTTGAAGGAATCAGTGAAGCTGAAGCAAAAGTTGGAGGTTCATTTTTAGTTATGGCAATATTGGGAGGCGCATTACTTACCGCACTTCAGGGTTATTTATCAACCCTAATGAATAGTATAAATTTCGCTTACTGGGTGCCTGTAGTATGCTTTGTTATTGTTGGTATATATGGAATTATTGCCAATAAAGAAGAAAAAGAATTTGGATACGAATGATTAGATAAATTTTAAAGAAACTTCAAAACTTTTAAAAACTTCAAAACACATAAAAAACTTCAAAACGTCGTAAGACTTTTGAACGTTTCTTCTAATTAGTTTACAAAGAAACGTTTTCAAGTCTTTGATAATGAAAAGTTTGATAAGAAACAAAAAATGAAAGTAAACTTCTCCCATTCAAAATCAAAAATTAACACGTTGATCGATGCGATTTCGTATGAAATTGCATCCGGTGTATTAAAATCGGGGGATAATTTACCATCGATCAATGATGCAAGTGGACGATTTAAGGTTTCGCGAGATACGGTTTTTAAAGCTTATCGAGAATTAAGACAAAGGGGATTAATTGATTCGAATCCCATGAAAGGATATTTTGTAAAAGGCGAAATAAATCATGTGTTACTCTTACTCGATACATATTCGCCTTTCAAGCAAAATCTTTACAATCGTTTCGTTCAAAATTTACCAAAAACGTGGAAGGTCGATTTGATTTTTCACCAGTACAACAAAAAATTGTTTGAAACTATCATACGTGAAAGCGTTGGACGTTATAACATGTTTTTGGTGATGAACTTCTCGAACACACAATTCTCCGAATCACTAAAAACTATTCAGGAAGGAAAATTGCTTTTGTTGGATTTTGGAAATTTTGAAAAACAATCATACGCGTATTTATGTCAGGATTTCGATCAGGCTTTATACAATTGCTTATCAGAGCAAATAAGTATTATTTCTAAATATAAAAAAATTGTACTGATTTTTCCCGATGAGGTTAATCATCCCCGAAGTTCAATTGATTATGTAAAGAAATTTTGTGTTGATTCAGCAATGGATTTTGAATTGATAGAAAATGTGAACTTTTTAAACAGCATTGAAGCTCAGTCTCTTTATTTTGTAATTTCTCATACCGATTTGGTAAAAGTCATTCAACTGAGTAAGATTCAAAATCTGAAACCGGGTCGCGATATAGGAATAATGGTTTACAACGACGAACCATTGCTTGAAGTGATTCAGGATGGAATAGCTGCAGTGTCCATTGATTTTGGATTGTTAGGTGAAAAAGCAGCTGCTTTTGTTAAAACAAAAGTTATGGTTCAGGAATATCTTCCAACCAAATTTATTTATCGACCATCGCTATAAAGATTATTAATATCCTATAGTTTCAAGCTCAAAAAACAGCATAGAATAGCACAGTTAAAATTTTAATATTCAACAAAAAATTATATTGTAAAAACATTAAAATAAATATTTACCTACATGAAAGCAAACATTACAGGGCAGCAACAACAAATTGCCCAAACAAGAAAAGAAAAAACAGGTCGTCTTCAGGGCGACAATCCCAAAATCGGGATTCGTCCAACGATTGATGGACGACAAGGAGGTGTACGTGAATCGCTTGAAGACCAAACCATGAGAATGGCATTAAATCTGGCAACTTTCTTATCGCAAAATCTGAGATACAGCGATGGATCGCCCGTAGAATGTGTAATTGCTGACACAACCATTGGCCGTGTTGACGAAGCAGCTGCCTGCGCCGAAAAGTTTAAAAAAGAAGGAGTTTCCATAACCATTACAGTAACTCCATGTTGGTGTTACGGAAGTGAAACTATTGACATGGATCCGCACACCATTAAAGCAGTATGGGGATTCAACGGCACTGAACGTCCGGGGGCTGTATATTTAGCCGCAGCATTGGCAGGACACAATCAGAAAGGATTACCTGCCTTTGGCATCTATGGTCGTGATGTTCAGGATGGAGGTGACACTTCCATTCCTGCTGATGTACAGG
>CAYNGF010000104.1:0-12569 GCA_964396515.1 uncultured Paludibacter sp. | reverse complement strand
AGTTAGACAAGATAACAAGTATTTTTTACTTTATAAAAATATTGTGATATTAAAGTAAATTTACAAGGGTATTTACAAATTCATTAACATCTTCTTCGGTTGTGTCAAACGAACACATCCAGCGTGATTCCAATGTTTGTTCGTTCCATATATAAAAGCGATATTTACTTTGAAGTGGTTTGATAACATGTTCCGGAATTATAACAAAAACAGCATTTGCATCTACTTTCTGCGTAATTTTTACTCCAGGAAGATTTTTAACTTTTGATGCTAATAATTGTGCCATATTATTGGAGTGCTGTGCCATTTGCAACCATAGATTGCTGGAAAGCAAAGCAGTAAATTGGGTAGCAATAAAACGGTTTTTTGAAAAAAGTTGAGCTGTTTGTTTTTGGTAAAAATCGGCATAAGTTTTTAATTCATCATTAAAAATAAGGACAGCTTCACCAATCATTAAGCCGTTTTTTGTACCACCAAAACTCATTATATCCACTCCGCAATCGACAGTAGCTTCTTTAAGTCCTATGCCAAGTGAAGCTACTGCATTTGAAATACGTGCCCCATCAACATGAACAAACATATTGTTATCATGAGCAAATTTGCAAAGATTTTTCAGCTCATCGATATTGTAAACTGTACCAAGTTCGGTGCTCTGGCTTATTGAAATTACTTTTGGCTGTGTATTATGTACATTACCTAATCGTTTTAGTAAAGGTTCGATAAGCTTGGGTGTTAGTTTGCCATCGGTTGTTGATATCGTTAGTAGAGTTGAACCAATGTGTTGAGTGGGGGCTCCGCATTCGTCAGCATTAATGTGAGCTGTTTCAGCACAAATAATTGCCTGAAAAGGTAAAGTACAACATTTCAATGCAATAACATTTGCACCTGTGCCATTGAAAGCAAACATAACTTTAACATTGCCAAAATTACTTTCAAAAACCTTTTGAGCCTGAGCTGTGTAAATATCATCACCATAAGATATTTCGTGTGCAGAATTTGCCTGAATAATAGCTTCAAGTACTTCGGGATGAATTCCGGAGTAATTATCGCTTGCAAAACTTTTCATATATGATATTTATTTTGAAATTTAAAACTTAAAACAAACAGCAGAAAACCTGAACAGAATTTCAGGCTTTCTGCATAAGATAAGATGCTTAAAAGCATAAATGTTTTTGTGCATTTTAAGCAGAAAATTTGTTATAAGTCAGAATTTAAATTTTCCGAAGAATCCTTTCGATTTTGTTGAATCGATTTCTGATTGTGAATTATCTTTATCTTCTTTTTCCTCAATTTTTTCTGACATATTTTCTTCGTCGGTATCAGTTGCTGATTTTTGTTCTCTTCTAATAAAATTAATCACATCTTCAAGCCCATCTGTAAACTTTTCGAAATCTTCTTTATAAAGAAAAATTTTATGTTTCTCATAAGTTACCTGAGCATCTTCGTCGAATCCTGTGACTTTCTTCTTGCTTTCAGTAATTGCTACGAATAAATCGTCGTTCTTGCTCTTTTTAACATCCAGATAGTAAATTCTTTTACCAGCTTTTATCGCTCTCGAATAAATAATTTCATTATCTTTTTTCTCAAGTTCAAACTTTTTTTTCTCTGCATCCATAATTTTCAACCCTTTAATTGATAATGTTAGTCAATAATTGTAAATATACATTCAGCTCTGTTCTGAAATTACGTGCCAAATTTCAGTATTTTTTTTCATATTATCAAATATACCATTGCTTTTTTGCTTGTTACATTTATTTTTTTCAACAAATTCAGATATTTTCTATTCTTATCTGTAAAATTTAGTTTATTCCGTTACATGTTTTCTGTAAAAGTTTTGAAAAAAAAGCGTAATTTTGCAGCGAAATTAAAAGCTAGCAGCGTTCATTAAATTTTATGATAAATCGTGTTTTATTACGAATAAAGATAATACAGATTCTGTATTCTTTTTATAAAGGTGATGGAAAATCATTAAAGTCAGCCGAAGAAGAATTATTTTTCAGCATCGGTAAAACCTATCAACTTTATTTTCATCTTTTATTACTATCTGTTGAAATTACGCGTTATGCTGCTGAACGCATTGAAGCTCGCAGGAATAAACTTCAACCAAATCCTGAAGATTTAAATCCAAATACACGCTTTGTTGATAATGCTTTCGTTAATCAGCTCAAGCATAACAAATATTTTAATGATTATCTTAAAGCCAATAAACTTTCGTGGGTAAATTATCCTGATGTTATAAAAGAAATATACGAAGAAATTATTACTGCAGATTTTTATACTGAATATATGAATACTCAGTATTCTGATTATGAAGCTGACAAAAACATCTGGAGAAAAATATACAAAAAAATTATTCTTCAAAACGAAGAACTTGATAACTCGCTCGAAGAACAAAGTATATACTGGGTTGACGATGTGGAATTAGTGATTAGTTTTATACTTAAAACTATAAAACGTTTTCAATTTTCAAACGGAAGTCTTCAGCAACTTTTACCAATGTTTAAAGATGAAGAAGATGCCGAATTCGCTCGCAATTTACTTCGATTTGCTATTACCAATGGTAGTCAATTTCGGGATATGATTGAAGCAAACACCAAAAACTGGGAAATAGACCGTGTTGCCTTTATGGATACTTTGCTTATGGAAGTTGCTTTGGCTGAATTAATCAATTTTCCTACAATACCCGTAAATGTTACGCTAAACGAATACATTGAAATTGCAAAAAACTACAGCACCGAAAAAAGCGGTACATTTATTAACGGAGTACTCGATAACATTGTTAACCAACTCAGAAAAGAAAAGAAACTGATTAAAGTAGTAATGTTTGACGATGGGCAAAAATAATTTTATATATTTGCATTACATAAACAATTAAACAAATAAATTTATGAATTTACTAAGTATTTTGTTGCAGGCTGCAACTCCACAAGGAGGTGGAAGCATGGGGCTTATCTTTATGTTACTGATATTCGTAGTGTTTTATTTCTTCATGATTCGTCCTCAAACAAAACGACAAAAAGAAATAAAAAAACAACGCGAAGCTATGAAAGCCGGTGACCGAGTGGTTACTTCAGGTGGTATCTACGGAAAAATTCGAGAAATTAAAGATGACAATACTGTACTAATTGAAATTGCTGAAAATGTTCGGATTAAAGTTGATAAAAATTCAGTATTTGTTTCTCCTGAAGATATTCAGACAGGAGCGAAATAATATTTTCGACTAATGGCTGACGACAGCTACAACTTATTTGAAAAGTTTAAACTACAAAAGCTTAAATCATTTTTAATATCTAAAGATGTTTTGAGCTTTTTGTTGTTTTTTTTAATGTCTGCAATATTTTGGTTTGTAAATGCACTCGATAAAAACCGTGAGATTACTTTACGTGTTCCATTACAGTTAATAAATTTACCAAAAGAAGTTACTGTTACCAATAATTTACCGGATTTTATAACCGTTGATATAAAGGACGTTGGTGTGAACTTATTTACTTATTCCGATAAAAAATTAAAACCTTTAAATATCTCTCTGGCAAACTATCGATACAGTAAACAGGGACAAATACAGATTGATGCTGCTACCTTAAATCGCTATTTACAATCATACTTTTTACAAACGACGCAGATAATTTCATTTCGTCCGGACACTTTATTAATAGAATACGAAAAGCTCTTTGAAAAAAAAGTCGCGGTAAAAATAAAAGGGAGTATCGAAACAAAGCATCAGTTTATGATTGATGGAGATATAATCATAAATCCTGCTTTTATCAATGTTTACGGACCTGAACAAATTCTCGATACACTTCGTTGGATAGAAACCGAAATTATTGAACTGAACAATTTAAACGATACTGCGTTTCTTAATTTAAAAATTAAACCGGTTCCATTTATCAGACCTGAAGTAAATTCGGTAAAAGTAATCGTTCCGGTAGCCATGTTTACAGAAAAGAACATTGAACTGCCTGTAGAAGTAATTAATTTACCTAATTATATGAAAATAAAGTCGTTTCCTGCTTTTGTCAGGGCATCAATAAATATCTCAATTACAGAATTTCAGCACTTAAAAAACAGTGATATTCAGGTTTATATTGATTATAATGAAATTAAAGACTCTAAAAGTCCGAAATATAATCTTAAAATAAATAATCGAAATCCTCACATTAATAATATAAGACTAACACCATCGGAAGTTGAATATATACTCGAAAATTATTGATGAAAAAAATTGAAATGGTTGACTTGAAAAGTCAATATCAGAAAATAAAACAAGATGTCGATCGCGGTATTCAGGAAGTAATTGATAGTACTACCTTTATTAAAGGTGGAAAAGTGAATGAGTTTCAAGCCAATTTGGAAACTTACCTAAACGTTAAGCATGTAATACCTGTGGGAAATGGAACGGATGCACTCCAAATTGCACTAATGGCGTTAAACCTAAAACCCGGCGATGAAGTTATTACGCCTGCATTTACCTTTATCGCAACAGCCGAAGTAATTGCTTTATTGGGTTTAACTCCGGTTATGGCCGATGTTGATTTCGATACATTTAATCTTTCGCCTGAAACTTTCCGAAAGTCAATTACCCCAAACACAAAGGCTGTAATTCCGGTGCATTTGTTCGGACAAAACGCCGAAATGGAAGAAATTCTAAAAATTGCAAAAGAAAATAATATCTATGTCATTGAAGATGCTTGTCAGTCAATAGGTGCAGAATACACTTTCTCAAACGGAACTAAAGCATTTTCAGGATGTATGGGAGAAATAGGATGTACTTCCTTTTTCCCTTCAAAGAATTTGGGTTGTTACGGTGATGGTGGAGCTATTTTTACTAATAACGATGAACTGGCAGTTAATATGCGGGCAATAGCAAATCATGGGATGGTGGTACGTTATTATCATGATTTTATAGGAGTTAACTCACGTCTCGATAGTATTCAGGCTGCAATACTCGATGTAAAACTTCGTTTTCTTAACGAATATATTGCAGCAAGGCAAAAGGCTGCAGATTATTATGATAAAGTTTTCGCTGATAATGATAAACTGATAATTCCTACACGGAATAATTCATCTACACATGTTTTTCATCAATATACATTAAAATTAAAAGATATTAACAGGGCTGAATTACAAAAACATTTGTCTTCAAAAGATATACCCTCTATGGTTTATTATCCTGTACCATTACATTTGCAAAAGGCTTTCAGTAATAGCCATTACAAAAAAGGAGATTTGCCTGTTTCTGAGAAACTTTGTGAATGTGTTTTATCATTACCTATGCATACTGAACTTACACAGGCAGAACTTGAATATATTTCAGCAACTGTTCTTGAGTTTGTTAAGTAAGTCGAACTTGAATTTTTATATTTGATAGAAAATCTTTTGTCTAAGTTCTTTATTCTTTATTCTAAGTAAAAAATGACAGATTATTTTGCTCACGAAACTGCTGTTATTGATGATGGTTGTAAAATCGGAAAAGGTACTCGTATATGGCATTTTTCCCATATTATGAATGGGTGTGTTATAGGTGAAAACTGTAATATTGGTCAGAATGTAGTAATTTCACCGGATGTAATTTTGGGGAAAAATGTTAAAATTCAGAACAATGTATCTGTTTATACAGGAGTGATTTGTGAGGATGATGTTTTTCTCGGTCCTTCAATGGTATTCACTAACGTTATTAATCCCCGAAGTCATGTGAATCGGAAAAATGAATATGCTTCTACAATTGTACGAAAAGGAGCAAGTATTGGAGCTAATGCTACAATAGTTTGTGGAAACGAGATAGGCTCTTATGCATTAATAGGAGCTGGTGCTGTGGTTACAAAACCGGTGAAGCCATACGCGCTTGTGATAGGTAACCCTGCACGTCAAACCGGTTGGGTAAGTGTGAATGGTCACAAATTGCATTTTAATGCTCAAGGCGAAGCTATATGTCCCGAAACAGGTCAGAGATATAAGCTTGAAAATAATGAAGTTAAAATAATCCAATAGATAATAAAAACATAAATCTTAATTTACAAATCAATGATAAAATTTGCAGTAATAGGTCAAGGGCATATTGGGAAAAGACATGCTGAAATGATACGTCGAAATCCTGAGGCAGAACTTGTGGCAGTATGCGATATTCTTCCTAAAGAAGAAACAGGACTAGAGAATATCTCGGAGCCATATTTTCAATCGTATGACGAATTGCTCGATGCCGGACTCGATATCGATGTAATAAATATATGTACACCAAATGGTTATCATGCAGAATATGCAATAAAAGCACTCGAGAGACGTTATCATGTGGTAATTGAAAAACCGATAGCACTTACGAAAGTTGATGCAGAAGCTATACTTTTCAAGTCGCTTGAAATGTCGCGAAATGTGTTTTGTGTAATGCAAAACCGTTATTCTCCACCTTCAGTTTGGTTAAAGAATTTAGTTGATAACAAAACACTTGGTGAAATTTACTTTGTAAAACTGGATTGCTATTGGAATCGCGATGAGCGTTATTACAAAAAAGGAAAATGGCATGGTGATGCTAAACTTGATGGAGGTACACTCTTTACTCAGTTTTCTCATTTTATTGATATAATGTACTGGTTGTTTGGTGATATTACAAATATAAAAGGTAATTTTGCCGATTTCAATCATAAGGAACTTACTGATTTTGAAGATACAGGCGTAGTTATGTTCAATTTTGTGAATGGCGGTATGGGTAGTTTAAATTATTCTACTGCAGTTTGGGATACAAATCTTGAAAGCAGTATCACGATTATTGGTTCACAAGGTACAGTGAAAGTTTCGGGTCAGTATATGAATGAAGTTGAATATTGCCATGTTAAGGATTACAAAATGCCTGAACTTGCGCCATCAAATCCTCCTAACGATTACGGTCATTACAAAGGTTCAGCTCAAAATCATCATCTGGTAATTGAAAATGTAATTGAAAAACTTACGGACAAAGGTAATATAACTACCAATGTACTCGAAGGCTTAAAAGTAGTTGATATTATCGAACGTATTTATGCAGTGAGAAACAAACATTGGAAAAAAACAAATTAAGAAAATGATACAGCGTATTCAAACATTATTTTTACTACTGATAGTAATTTTATCAGCAATAACTTTTTTTTCGCCAGTAGCAGGTTTGTACAATCCGTTGGAAAACATTCAATATCAACTCGACTATCGTGGAATTTTGAAAATATCTTCCGATACAACTTCATTGGCTGAAAACACATGGGCATTGTCAGCTATAGGAATTATGATTCCTATAGTGGCACTATTAACTATTTTTCTTTTTAGGAATCGTATTTTACAACTCCGTTTAACTGTTTTCAATGCGGTTTTAATGGCGGGTTATTATGGAATGCTGTTTATGTACCTTTTTTTCGCTCAGGCAAAACTTGAAGCTAAATGGTTTCTCGAAATTACTTCAGCTTTCCCGTTGATATGTTTTGTTTTAGCTTTTTTGGCTATGAGAGGCATAGCTAAAGACGAGGCTCTTGTAAAATCTCTTAATAGAATAAGATAATAGATTAAATAGTTTCTAATCAAGAATTTTTTTTGAACAATATTAATTCTCATCTTGTTATGATACAAAATTATTAACAAATGAGAATTTTTTTATTGATATTAAGTTTCGCTTTTATACAAACTGCATGTAATCAAACGAATAATAAAATGAAGCTCAATAAACTCACTCCAGCAGAGCAAGTTGTAATTTTACACAAAGGTACAGAACGCCCTTATACAGGAGAATTCTTAAATAACAAACAAAAAGGTACTTATCTTTGCAAACAGTGCGATGCTCCGCTTTACAAATCGGATGATAAATTTGATTCACACTGCGGTTGGCCAAGTTTCGATGATGAAATTCCCGGTGCCGTAAAACGTGTTCCTGATGCGGATGGGCAAAGAACTGAAATAGTTTGCGCTAACTGCGGAGGTCATTTGGGACATGTTTTTACTGGCGAAGGATTTACGCCAAAAAATACAAGACATTGTGTAAATTCTATATCAATGAAATTTGTACCTGATAAATCTGAAAAAGCACTCGCATATTTTGCTTCAGGATGTTTTTGGGGTACTGAATACCATTTTATGAAAGCAAAGGGTGTAATTGAAACCACTGTAGGGTATATGGGAGGTTTTACACAAAGTCCTACTTACAGAGAAGTTTGTACAGGAACAACCGGGCATATTGAAACCACCGAAGTTGTTTATAATCCAACAGAAACTACTTATGAAGAACTTCTCAAATTATATTACGAAACACATGACTTTGAACAAGTAGGAGGGCAGGGACCTGATATTGGAGAGCAGTATCAGTCAGTAATTTTTTATGTGAATGATGAGCAAAAAGCAATGGCTGAAAAATATATAAACATTTTACGAGGTAAGGGTTATAAGCCAGCTACGCAGTTGCGACCTGCACCTGAATTTTGGGCTGCCGAAGATTATCATCAAGAATACTACTCAAAGAAAAACGGTACGCCCTATTGTCATATTTACCAAAAAATATTTTGACATATAAAACGCTTCACGATTTTTCATGAAGCGTTTTTGGTTAAATTAAAAGTTTTCAAACCCTTAATTATAAATATTATTAACCGGTAAATGAAATAATGGTAAATGTTATCAGGTATTCATTCCGCCACAAACATTAATAACCTGTCCACTAACATAACTCGAAAGGTCAGAAGCAAGAAATAAAGTTACTTTTGCAACCTCATCTGGACTTCCACCACGACGTAAAGGAATAAGTTCAGCCCATTTTGCACGTTGTTCTTCAGTCAAAGCATGCGTCATTTCCGTTTCTATAAATCCGGGTGCTATTGCATTGGCACGAATGCCACGTGAACCAAATTCTTTTGCAACTGATTTTGCAAGACCAATCATTCCGGCTTTCGAAGCTGAATAGTTGGCCTGTCCTGCATTGCCTGATACACCAACTACTGAACTCATATTGATAATACTACCGGAACGTTGTTTCATCATTATTGGTGTGCAGGCATGTATAAAGTTAAATGCTGATTTGAGGTTAACATTGATAACTGCATCCCATTGTGCTTCGCTCATTCGCATCATAAGTCCATCTTTAGTAATTCCGGCATTGTTAACCAAAATATCCACACGACCAAATTCTTTAACTATTTCATCTACTACGGTGTGGGTATCTTCAAAATTTGCTGCATTCGAAGCATAACCTTTAGCCTTTACACCGTAAGCTTCAATTTCTTTTTGAGTATTCAGCCCATTTTCGTCAATAACCAAATCGGTAAATGCAATGTTGCAACCTTCACTTGCCAAACGCAAAGCAATAGCCTTACCAATTCCGCGAGCAGCACCGGTAACTATTGCTGTTTTTCCTTCTAATAATTTCATTATCAATAAATTTTAAATTTAATTTTCAATTATTCGTTTGAATTTTTGATTTGCAAAGATAAACAATTTTCTTAAAACCTGCATAAAAGTTCTGGTTTTGTGCAACAATTGAATTCCCTATTCTAAAGTTCATTATGATTATAAAATTAAATACCTGACAGATAATAAATTATTATTTGTCAGGTAATTATTGGGTTTGATAAGTATTAATTAAAGGTTATTTCGTTTTTTTGATATTCTGAATTTAATTTTATTACTTTGAAAACCATTTTGTTTATTCAAATTAATATTTTTAATAGCCACAGGGGTTTGAGATTGAGTTAAATCAAAATAAGGAAGATTCATTTGATAGGTTCCGGTAATAATATTGCCGAAATAATCAGTCAAATTCATTTCGAATTTGTAGTTTAAGTTATCCGTATTTGTAACTTTTACAAACCCTTCAACCACATCGTTATTAGTTTTTCCAAAGAACCATGTTCCCCACGGATTACCGTTATCTTCAACCCAACCGGGAACCATAGTACCTGGCTGAAAACTATCAGATATTTCGTAAATTCCTGAAGGAACATTAGTTTTTACTGTAAGTTCAGTATTAAATTCAAGAAACATAACGTCATCGTTTCCAGACAGGTTCTCAAAATTAACATCAGCACCTGCAAGACAAATAAGATAATTATTTGAAGTTCCTGAATCGTAAATATCGCCGTAATACCATATTTCACCTTTAACGAGAACCGGAAAAATTTCGTTATTCACAGTTACAGTACAGCTTGCAGTTTTTGTTCCTGCCTGTGCCGTAATTACAGTTAAGCCTTTTTTTAAAGCTTGTATTTCTCCGTTCGATACTTTGGCAACATCCGGATTACTTGATGTCCATGTAATTGCAGGTATAATATCGCCTGTGTATTCTACATTTGCATAAATTGAATCAGTCTGACCAAGAATTAAACTTAAGGCATCTTTATCAATTGCAATTTTTGTTACCTCATTTCTCGTACATGAACTTAAAATAACAGAACCAACTATAAACAGTCCAAGTATTATTTGATTGATATTTTTCATCTTAAAATTTATCTAAGAATTCATCGAGAGTAAAAATTCTTCATTATTTTCTGTACGTTCCATGCGTTCTTTCAAAAATTCCATAGCTTCAACCGAATTCATGTCAGAAAGATAATTACGCATAATCCACATTCGATTCAGTGTTTCTTTATCAAGCAACAAATCTTCACGACGCGTGCTCGAAGCCATAATATCAACTGCAGGGAAGATGCGTTTGTTAGATAGTTTACGATCGAGTTGTAGCTCCATGTTGCCGGTACCTTTAAATTCTTCGAATATAACTTCGTCCATTTTCGATCCGGTTTCGGTAAGTGCAGTTGCAATAATAGTTAAACTTCCGCCATTTTCTATATTTCTCGCCGCTCCAAAAAAGCGTTTGGGTTTGTGTAACGCATTTGCATCTACACCACCGGAAAGAATTTTACCGGAAGCCGGTGAAACAGTGTTATAAGCACGTGCAAGGCGTGTTATCGAATCGAGAAGAATCACTACATCATGACCGCATTCCACCATTCTCTTAGCTTTTTCGTGAACCATACTTGCCACTTTTACATGACGCTCTGCCGGTTCATCGAAAGTGGATGAAACTACTTCAGCATGAACACTGCGCGCCATATCAGTTACTTCTTCAGGGCGCTCATCAATAAGTAAGACAATCATGTACACTTCGGGATGGTTGGCAGCAATTGCATTTGCTATTTCTTTGAGCAATACAGTTTTACCTGTTTTTGGTTGAGCTACAATCAATCCACGTTGACCTTTACCTATTGGAGAAAATAAATCAACTATACGTGTGGATAAAGTATCGTTTTTCCCTGAAAGCAGGTTAAATTTTTGATTTGGAAAAAGTGGGGTTAGATGTTCAAATGGAACACGATCCCGAACATATTCAGGTGATCGACCATTGATTTTATTAACTTTAATAAGCGGAAAATATTTTTCTCCTTCTTTTGGTGGCCTTATGGCTCCCGTAACAGTATCGCCTGTTTTTAATCCAAAGAGTTTAATTTGCGATTGTGAAACGTATATATCATCGGGCGATGAAAGATAGTTGTAATCAGCAGAACGCAAGAAACCATAACCATCAGGCATCATTTCGAGAGTTCCTGTTCCTTCAAGAATGCCATCAAAATCAAATTGCTTTTCTTGTCGATCGGGTCTTGGATTGAATTTTGGTTTATTAAAACCGTTTGTTCCGTTTGTTTGCTGAGCTTGTGTTGTTTGTTGTGCTTGATGTGTTTCTGTCGCTACAGGTAATGTTGCTACAGGTACTGAGTTGGATTCAGTTTCAGGAACAATTTTAATTTCTGTCTCTTCAGACGAAATCGGTTCTTCCCAAGTTGAAATTTCGGTTAGTTTTTCCGCTTCTTCATCTTTTACTTCATTCACATGGGAATCAGGTGTAACTTCATTTTTTATTTCCTGTTTTGCAGGTTTTGATTTTTTTGATTTTTGCGATTTTTCCTGTGATTTCTTTTGTGTTTTTGATTTTTGAGCAGGATTTACCTTTTCTTGCTTTTCTTCAGTTTGTACATCAGGCTTCACTGTTTGAGTTTGTTCAACTTCTTTTTCGGATTTTTGTTGAACTGTATTATCAGTGTTAGCAGGTTTGTCGATAGTAGTATTGGGGAAAAAGTTTTTTTCAGTAGATTTTTTTACTGTAATGCGTTGTCTTTTTTTCTTATCTTCCTGATTTGCTTGTTGTGCAATGGTTTTTGCTTGTGCACCAATAACAGCCTGTTCATCGAGAATGGCATATACCATTTGATTTTTGGACATTGAATTGGGAATTTTAATACCCATTTCGCCCGCGATAGCGCGTAATTCGGCTTCGCTTTTTGCATTTAACTGCAAAATGTTGAAATTGCTCATAGAATGATGAATATACTTTGATAAGGTAAGTTTTCCAGACGATAAGTGGAAAAACAAAAAATGGTTTGTTTAATTAAATTGAATAAATTAATTGATTGTTGTTCAAGAGCAGGAATGCTGTTGCCTGAGAAATCAATACAAAAGTAGATTTATTTTTTTGAATGGCAAAGTTTTTATCAGTATTTTTTAAAAAAATATATTAATATGATTTTCAGCAGTTATTTGATTATATTAATTTGTTGTTATTAGTTTCGATTTAA
>CAYNGF010000103.1:0-12646 GCA_964396515.1 uncultured Paludibacter sp. | reverse complement strand
GTTTTTCAGTTCATTATCTTGTTACGCTGTCTTTTTTTAAGCTGACACACAACGAGTCGGGTATTGCCGAAGGTGGAGCATTTGAGCACTACCGTTGATTTGAAAAACTAAAGTTAGGTTAATCACAAAAGTGTCATAGAAGCTCATCACCCCCGCTTTTGGTAATACCTTGTTGTGCGGTCGTTTGTCAAGTGTACCTTTCATATTCTTCTATTTTTTTTGCTAATCTACTTCCAAGGTATAATGATTTGGCTCCCAACTCACTATGGATATAAATAGACTCTTCATAGTAATTCTTTATTTTGTCCTTTGTCCAATGTTTTGGGGGAGGAAGAAGGTTGGTGATTCTGTCAGCGATTTTTACAAAAGCCACCTCTTTGGGTGATTTTTTGATACGATTAATACTATCTTTCATGGATTCAGCCTTGGGTAAGTTTTTTTTTTTAGTCAGTGCTTTAACTCCCCAAAGAGTAAATAAACCAAATGTTTCTTTTATTTCGTTTTCGGTTATTTCGGTATCTTCAAGAATGTCATGCAAGATTGCAAGTGAAAGCGCATATTTTAAGTTAAATTCATTGGGTTCGCACTCATAAATTTTGGCTGCATATATTTCATTCGCAACGCAAGAAATATGGTATAAATATGGTAAATCGGATCCTGGTAGTGTTTGGTGTAAATGTTTTTCGGCTGCAAGCCTTAATGTTTCTTGAAAGACCGTCTGAGGATTCCTAGTATCATACCAAATCGCCTGAGTATAAAAAAGTTTGAATATATTATACGGGTCAAAGTTTATTGCTTTGTCCTTTTTACAACTAATAATCTCTGGCCTATCCCGTTTTTCATAGAATTCTGACTTAAAATCATCAATTTTTTCTATATGATGAAAAGTCCATTCAAATTCATCTAAAATAATTTCTGTGGCTTTCTCAATTGCTTCTGATTCATTGTTGAAAACTTCGGGATCTTCTATGGATAGTCCATTATCATATATGTCCCAGCAATCGAAAATTTTTATTTTATAACTCATAATAGGTGTAAGATTTTTTAATGTCGCACAACGAAAAATAATATGCGTATGTTGCGGGATTTCAAGGCACTATCGTTTCAAAGTTGCACAAATGTTTCTTTCTTGCACAATGTTTCAACCTACCACAAATGCCCGCAATTATCGCATATTATATGTTATGCAAATTTATTCATTTCTTTATCTATCAATTCAATATGAGAACAAAATTTGGTTGTCAAGTAATCTAAGACGATTTTATCACAAAACGCAAATTGTTTAAATCCTTCATAATTACTTTCCCAACGGTTGTATGGTTCTTTAACTCTACTCCACCAATGATTTGGATAATCATTACCTTCTTTCAATAAGGATTTTATTTGCGTATGTGCTTTTTTACAAAAGTCTTTATCTTCGTTCATACAAGCAATAGAAAAATATAATCTATCGCCGTCGTGGTCATAAAACCCAAATTTAAATTTATTTGTCCAATCGTTACCTTGTGTAATCAAATGTAAATTAATTTGATATGAATTACTTTTATCTGTCCAATCTATTTTATTTTGGAAAAAAGTATATTTATTTTTCAATTCGAGGCTTATTTGCTCAATTAGTTTTACAACAAAATTTTCACGAATTTGATTGTAAATTCTCTGACTGCTAAATGCTCGCCAAGTTTCATAAGCAACTTCAAGATTTTTTTCGTCTTTTAGTGCTTGATTTATTATTACAGAAGTCAAGTCTACCATAAGTAATTATTTAAAGTATTGTCTAAAAAGTCTTTTAAAAACCATTTGTATTTTTCAGATTTACAAATATTTATACAATTCTCAATCCATTTTTTAAATTCGTTATTATAGGTTATATGTTTAAATCTATTATTTTTTTCAAGTTCTTCTCGTTCTTGTTTGGAAATACTATTTTCTGACGGAAAATGTCCGTCATTTGATAAATAAACCATTACAAATCTGTCGTTGTATTTAGTTTTTAAATCTTGTGCATAATCTTTGAGTTGGTCATCTTTATCATCATATCTTGGCTTGTTTTCAATCATAATGCCAAAATCACTCCAATCAATCAAAATATCCATTCTTCTTAGATTTTTTATATGCTGTCTTGTTAGCACTTCTGTATTGATTGTTGGTATTTTACTTATTTTGGGAATTTCTAAAATTTTTAAAAATTCATCTAAGAAAAGTGAATTTTGTCCGTGTTCTCCATTTGGTTTCAATATATCAACGATTATTTCAGAAATCTTGTTTTCGTTTACATTTACATATCTGAATACATTGAATTTTAATGAAGTATATCGTTCTAATTCATTTTCATATTGTTTATGAATTTTTGAAAAATAAATAATATCGCTAAAATAACTAGTTACATTTTTTTCAAAAGAATTTATCACGGTTTCTTTCTCCTTTATTATATCTCGAAAATATATTTCTACATTATCCATTGTATCATTTTGTTTTTTAATCACGTTTTATTTTGCATAACGGTTTTGCGCTTGGCGTTCGTGCGGGATTTCAGGGCACAAAACTGTCAACCCAGCACTAAAGTTGATTTGAAAAACTGCACTTGAATTTAAGCACTTCACCCCGCATGACGCCAAACGCATGTTGGCAGCTGGCGTTCCTGTCCACCGTGTCTGAAAGTCGCTGTCCGCTTGGGTTTTACGTATCATTGTCTGTTTACTTTTTTGTCTGTCTGTGTCGGGCTGTGTGTTGCGTTTTTTATTTTTTTGAAGGGTCGGGAAATTTTTTAAAAACAATTTTTCTTTGGGCTGGAAAAGCAAGCTCTTTTGCAAGCTTTGCTCTGTGCTTGGGCTTGTGCGGATTGCAAATGTGCTTGCTTTTAGCGTGGGCTGTATTTCAGTAACTCCAATCTGCATGACTAACAGGTAATTTATTCAATTCGGTTTTTAACTGTCTCCAGTTGGGCAGGTGAGTGTCCATGTAGTACAAAAATCTGTCGTTGTGGTGTCGTTCTAAAAGATGCACCATTTCGTGAACGATAATGTATTCCAAACAATGCTCAGGTTTTTTTGCCAATTCAAGATTGAGCCAAATTCTTTTCTTTTCAATCTTGCATGAACCCCACTTGGTTTTCATTTGCTTCACTTGCCAGTCATCAACTTTTACGTTCAGTATTTTTTCCCATTTGTCAATGATAGCAGGGATTTGTTTTTTGAGTTGCACCCGATACCATTCTGTCAGGATTTCGTGTCGCTTTACAGTAGGTGTGTCGGGCTTGATGTGCAGTTCAATAAACTTCTTGTTTTTCAAAACTACTTTCTGGGTTTTGTCTGTCTCCACGATGTTGAGCAAGTAACGTCTGCCTTGAAAATAGTGGCTTTCCCTTTGTTTGTATTCTCTTGGCGAAATGCGTTCCTGTCCTTCAAACTTTTTTTGGTTTCGTTTTATCCAACCGAGTTTTGAAATGGCAAATAACCGGATAGCATCTTCATTCACTTTCAATGGTGCAGCAATACGAACCCTGCCTGTTGGTGGGTAAACAGCAAGATGTATGTTCTTAATGTCCTTGCGAACTACATCAATTTTGATATTGCTGATGGTGATTTGCTCCATTAATAGTCACGTTGATTTTTAACCAAATCAAAAATTCTATGCACTTCGTTGTCGTCTGTGATATTGTGTTTATTCAATATTTCTGTAATAGCATTTCTAACTGCTTTCGATTTCTGAATATTGTCCCGCCAACCGTCTTTCTTTGTTGTCAGGATTTTTTGGTTTAATTCGTTTGCCAATGCTTCGTTTCTTCCCAAGTTGTCAAACAATGCCTGTTTGGCTGGAGTATTGATGGTAGAAGGGTAGTCGCTTGCAGTATTCGGTTTTTTGACTTTGCCAGATAGGGCAATGATTTCATTCAAATACTTTTCATATTCCAATGTTGCTTCTTTACGCATCTTAATGAGTTCATCCAAAAGCACACTCATTTTTTCATAATACATTGGGTTGGTCGGACTTTCCTCAATAATTACTTTCCGCAAATTGTTTTCAATGGCTTCTGCCATGGCATCAGGATTGTTCTTGATGCTGTCGGGAACATCTTTTATGGCATCTTTTCCTTTTTCAACCATCAGTTCCACCAAACTCAGGTCGTCAAAGTTGGCAAGCATTCGGCTTTCTTCTGCACCAATGTAGCTGTCAATCAAATGCCGCATGGCTGGCTCGTATTGCTTCAAATCAATATAATCGCCACTGGCTAACTGAATTTCTTTGCGAACATTTTCAAAGTGCTTTATGTCGGCTTTGATTTCTTCAATTTCTTTTTCGGTGTAACCTGCTTCTTTCATTTCATCGGCTATGTTGGCATAAGCCCGAATGAGTGCAATGGTCAGTTTGTAAAGGGCAACACGTCTTGGCTCGGTGTCTTTCAGTTCATCAGGGTTTTCGGTATTGTTTCCGCAGAAGTAACGAATGTGTTCAATCGTTCCTTTGGGTGGCTCAACGGGTTCAACCAATGCTTTGATGGCTTCCAATGCTTCATCCAATCGTTCTTTGCCTTTCTGCAATCGGTTCTTTAAAAGTCCGTCAATATCCTGCTTCTCGTAACCGCTAAACGCTTCGGAAGTGTAATCATTAAATGCCTGCTCCAAACTCTTGAACAAGTCCATGTAGTCAATAATGTAACCGTAATCTTTATCGTCTCCATCCAATCGGTTTACACGGCAAACAGCTTGAAACAATCCGTGGTCTCTTAGTTTTTTGTCAATGTATAGATAAGTGGCACTCGGTGCATCAAAACCTGTGAGCAGTTTGTTTACCACAATCAGCAGTTTCATTTGTGCAGGTTCTTCCACAAATTTCTTTTTCACTTCGGTTTCAAACTGCTCTACCTTTTTTAGTGCTTCTTCGGGTGTTTCATTGAAATAAGCGGAAAGCATTTTTTGATAAATCTCAAAACGCTGCAATTTCTCGGTGTAGTTGTCGCCTTCGCCTTTTATGTCGTTGGCATTCGGAACGAATGATGTTACAATGGCACAATTTTTCAATCCTGCGTTTTGGAACAATTCATAGTAACGACATGCATTGTAAATACTATCAGAAACCAACATGGCATTTCCTCTGCCGTTTTGCAATCGTTCTTTTTTCTCCATGTCCATCACCACATCCAACACGATTTTTTCCAATCGTGATTTGCTGCTGAACACTTTTTTCAAGGTTCCCCATCGCTGTTTCAGTTCGGCTTTTGCAAAGTCGGTCAGTCCTCTTGTTTTGAGTTCAAACCATTCGTCAATTTTATCGGGTGATGTTATGTTTTGCTCAATGTCTCGGGCTTCATAGCGTAAATCCAACACCACCTTGTCGGCAACGGCTTCGTTGAATTTATAAGTATGAATGTATCTGCCGAAAACTTCCAAACTGGTTTGTTTATCGCTTTTTAATAATGGTGTTCCTGTGAAACCAATAAACACAGCATCGGGCAAAAATTCTTTCATGGCTTTATGCAGCTTGCCCGATTGTGTTCGGTGGCACTCGTCCACAAACACATAAATATCGCCTTTGGCTTTAAAATCACTTGGAATACTGCTGCGGAGTTCCTGCAAGTATTTTTCTACATCTTCATCGGTGGCTTCTTCGCCTTTGTCTTTGCCGCCAAACTTGTGAATGAGTGAACACAAGAGCCAGGGCGAAGTGTCGTTGAGTTGTTGTAGTAAATCTCTGCCGCTTTTGGTGCGGTAAATATCTTCCTGAACGCCTTTGTAAACCTTTTCTATTTGTTCGTCCAGTTCTTCGCGGTCGGTAATGATAAGCACCCGTGCATTGTCGTTAAACTCTCTTATCCATTTGGTAAGCCACACCATCGTTAAACTCTTCCCGCTTCCCTGTGTGTGCCAAATGATACCGCCTTCTTTACGTTTTACAAAATCCTGTGCCGATTTGATACCGAAATACTGATTATGCCTGCACAGTTTTTTTATTCCACGATCAAACACTACAAAATCATGTATCAATTCAATAAAGCGTTCTTTGTTCAGCAGTTCAATGATGTTCTTATCTAAAGGATAATCATACTTTGCTGCCTTTTCCCGAATGGGTTTGGTAATTTCCAACAGATGCGGAAATTCTTTGCCTGTTTCTTCGGTAACTTCTTTCCATTTCAGAAAATATTTTTCTTTGGTTTCGATGGTGCCATAGGCCAAACCTTCGATATCGTTACCCGTCATTACCAACTGAATGGTATGAAAAAATGGTTTGATAAAAAGATGTTTTTGATTGTCTAAGTTTTGGCGAATACCTTCTGAAATGGAAACCGTGCTTCGTTTCAATTCCAACACGCCCAAGGCAATGCCGTTTACATACAGCACAATGTCGGGGCGTTTTTTGTGTATGCCTTTTATGGTTACTTCTTCGGCAATGGCAAAATGATTGGAAAGCGGATTTTTCCAGTCAATGAGCCAAACCGTTTTTTTGTTTTGACCGATTTCGGGCTGCACCGTTACGCCATAGCGAAGCAATGAATACACTTCTTTGTTTACATCATACAGCGATTTGCTTTGGTCGTTTACGGTTTTGGTAAATTCATAAATGGCTTTGCTCACCAGGTTTTGGTCGTAGCGTTTCAATAGCCATGTTTTCAAAATTTCTTCTTCTACATTGCTGTTGTTGTCCCGTTCTTCCCAATTGCCAAGGTATTCGTAGCCCAGCTCTTTTTGGAAGAGTGCGATTACCCTATTTTGGGTTTCTCGTTCTTTTTGTCCTACTTTGCTCATTTGTCAGAATTATGATTTTTAGGATTAGATGATTGTAGGATTTGCTTTTTGTAATCCTTGTTTTCGGGATGATTTACATTGTAAACTCTTTTAAACTCCAAACTTTTTCCGCCAAAATTGATAAGCAACCCAATTGGTAAATTATATGCCTGGCAATAGTTCATGGCTTGAGCCAAATGTACCTCTTCCAATTTTGTTAATGCTTTCAGCTCTACCATTATGCACTCCTCCACAAAAAAATCAACCCTGCGGGTGCCAATATCTTCGCCCTCATAATAAATGGTCATTTCCATTTCTCGCTGAAACCTCAAACCCTGCTTTATCATTTCTATAGCCAAAGCTCTTTGGTAAATCACTTCCTGAAAACCATTACCTAAAGTGCTGTGAACTTTCATAGCACAACCTATAATTTTACCTGTTATTTCTTCGTGTTTCATTTTTCTAATCTTTTTGTCAGAATTAGGATTTTTTGGATTGAATGATTTTAGGATTGAAAGGCAATAAAAAATCCTATCATCCCAAAATCCTACAAATCCAAATTCAGACGTATTTTCCCCGTCAGCAGCACCTGCATCATCCCTTGCTTTATTTTTTTGTATTTCTCCAATTGCTTTTCCAATGCCTCTATTTCGTTGTCCATATCGGTAAGAATTTGGGCAATGCGGGTTTGTTCTGATTTTTGCTTAGGAATAGGAATAAATAAATCTACTAACTGCTGCGGATAGACGTGCGGCTGTCCACCACCTGTTTGTAAACTGTAAATCTCTTTTTGTTTATTCAAAAGTGTGAAATACAAAAAATAAATATCATAGTAGTCACTTTCATTAATTGTAGAACAATCTGATGCAAAGATTGGATAGTTATGTATTGAAACGTAGCCAGCGTAGGCTCCAGAAGCACTAACTGTAATTGTTATCCCTGTTCGGTTTGGTTTGTTGTGGTAATAGGAGATTGTCTTACCTCCGCCAATGACGGGTATACCATCAGGAACTGCCGTCTTTTCTGTAATAAGTTGGCCTTTTAAAATTTCCGCAACCTCCCCCAGTTTTTTCACCTCCCACCCCTCTCTCGCTTTCAGCAACTCCTGCATTGCACCCTTTTTGATGTTTCGTTTTTTGGCAATGAGTTGTTCTAATTTTTGAATAAGTGCATCGGCATCATTTAAAACCGTGGCAATGGCGGTTTGTTCGGCTTTGGTGGGGGGGAGTGCAACAGGACAAGCCATTATTTCACTTTTCTTTAAGTTGGTTTGACCTGAGCCACTGTCAAAAGCAAGAAAGTATTTATTCCTATTTAGTTTGTAGAAAAGATAGTCATTGTCAATTTCATCAAATGGTTTAATGCAACCAATACGCTGATTGAGTGTGTAGCGATTATCTTTTGGAACTAAAAAACATTTTGCCAATGCTTTTCCATTTGGAATATCACTCATCACAATGGCTATATTCCCTTTTTTCAAAGGGCTTAAATTAACTTTTGAGCATTTTGCTACGCAACCTTCGGTTGAAATAAATTTTGAATTGATTACGATGTAATCACCTTTATCATCAATAAATTGCTCATGTGCTTTGCCATTTTCAAAATCTGATATTTCAGAAAGTAAACGGGCATTCCAATCATTTGGAATAATGCCAGCATCGGTATGTTTAAACCCCTTATCCATTGTCTGAATTATGATTTTTAAGATTTTAGGATTTTAGGATTATTTTTCTTTTGATTGGTGGCTGGATTTGCATGTTCAGATTTTGTAATCTTATCATTTTCTAATCCAACAAATCCCAAATCAGACAGTTGCCATTTGTAGCCCATCTTTTGCAAGTGGGCTTCTACTTTGTTTTTGAGTTCTTCCACTTCGCTGGCAATTTGGGGCAATGGGTTTTCGTAGCGCTCGGCCAGTTCTTTAATGCGTTGAGTAAGGCGGTGGCTGATGTTGTCCATTTCGGTGCGTATGCGTTTTTCTATTTCGGCCATCCATTTTTTTTCTATCACCAGGGTTTTTATTTCATCAATGCTCAGTTTGGGGTATTGGGCAATTACTTTCTTTTCCAATTCGGCTTTGGCGGTTTTTATTTGGGTTTGTAAGTTGGCTTCTTCGTCCATCCGTTTTTTGTAGGCTGCCAGCATATCAAATTCTTCGGCATTGTCTTCGTTGCGTTTGCCCAATTCTTTTATGGCTTTGGCAAGGTTGGCTTTGCTTATTTTTCCTTTGTCGTCTATGGCATTGGCAAGCAAGCCGTCTTCGCCACCGTGTTCGTCACGCAGTTCTTCCATGTTGGCGTTCAGGGTTTCGGCTTGGGCTTCCAGATCTTCGATGGCTTTTTGCTCTTTGCCAAAGTATTCCTGTATTATCAAGGCGGGCGGTATCAATCGGCCTTCCAGACCTTCCAATCCTTCTACCTCTTTTTCGCCTTTGTTGGTTTTCTTTTTGATGCGTTTCACCTCGTTTCCTGCAGCCCAGCCATCTGCGGCAATTTCGTAAAAGTCGTCCTGCATGGCTTCATCCCAGTAGTCCATCAGGTGCTGATACATGGCGTATTTGTCGGTCAGTTGTTTTTTGTCGTAATGTTTCAGCAAGTTTTCCGAAATGATATGTATTTCGTGCTTAGGTCGTAGCCCTTTGTCTAATGCCTTGGTGTAAGCAATGGTTTTAGTTTTCCATTGTTCAAATACCTGCTCCATTTGCTTGCTAAAAGCGGTAAATTCAGGATGGTTGAAAATGGTGTTTTTGATTTCTTCTGCGGGAATAATCAGTTCGTAATAATCGGGGCGGTTTTCAATAGTTTTGAATAAAGAGCTTTTCATAGTTGGATATACTTGCCAGTAGTTTTCCAAAGCATCAATATCCCTTTTGGGTATGCCACCCAATAAATGAGCTTCAATGTCTTGCATGTCTTCTGCTTCCTGGCTGTCGATGTAGCGGGGAATGTTCAGGTTGTAATCGTTTTTTGGGTCGGCTATTTCAGTAATAGGAACCAATCGGGCATATTTTTTATCGCTTTCGTTTTGTGAATTGAAGGTGTCCACGATTTTGTGAATGTCCTGCTCACGAAGGCGGTTTTTGTTTCCGTCTTTTTTAAAGCCCTTGCTGGCATCAATCATAAAAATATGTGTCCTCTTGTCGGCATCTACCTTGTCCAGCACAATCAAGCAAGCGGCAATGCCTGTGCCATAAAATAAGTTAGGTGGCAACCCGATAATGGCTTTGATGTAGCCCTTTTTGATAATCTGCTTACGGATTTCACCTTCAGCATTGCCACGAAACAACACACCCAAAGGCAAGACGATACATGCCTTTCCTTTAGATTTTAAGGATTTAATAAGGTGCAAGAGAAAAGCAAAGTCGCCATTCTTTTTTGGCGGAATAGCATCGTACCCCTCAAAGCGTTTGTAGATGTCGTTGTTGGGGTCAAGTCCGTTCATCCATGCCTTGTAACTGAAAGGGGGATTGGCAACGGCAAAGTCAAAAGTTTTAAGTTCGCCTGTGGTTTCATCAGTAAACAAGGGCGAAGCCATGGTGTTGCCCTGCACAATTTCGGCATCTGGGAATCCATGCAGCCACATATTCATCACAGCTAAGGCACGGGTAGCATTGTCGTTTTCCTGTCCATAGATGGTAATGCCATGTGGTGCAAGGTCAGCGGCTTTCAGCAACAACGAACCCGAACCGCAGGTGGGGTCATATATGGTTTCGTCTTGGCTTTTAGATTTGTTGATGCCAATTACCTGAGCCATTACACGCGAAACTTCCGAAGGCGTGTAGAACTGTCCTTTGCTCTTACCGCTTTCGGTAGCAAAGTGCCGCATCAGGTATTCGTAGGCATCGCCAAGCAAGTCATCACCATCTGCCCGATTGGCGGAGAAATTGAGTTCAGGTTTGTTAAAGATGTTAAGCAGGTTGGTCAGGCGGTCAACCTTTTCTTTTCCTGTTCCCAGTTTGGCATCATCGTTAAAATCGGCTTGGTCAATAATACCTGACAGGTTATTGTTTTTGGCAAACTCCCCAATGATTTTATTGATTTGGTCGCCAATGTCAGATTTGCCCCTATGCTGGAGCATATCATAAAAAGTGGTTCCGGGTTTTAATTCCACCAGCGGGTCTTTTTTGTCGGAAACATATTTCATGAACAACATTACCAATACATAATCCTTGTATTGGCTGGCGTCCATGCTACCTCTTAGTTCGTCACAACTTGCCCAAAGTGAGCTGTATAATTCAGATTTTTTAATTGCCATATATAGTGTATTATGCTGCTGTTCTACAATTTATTTTAATGTTGGTAAAGATAGTTTTTCTTTGCCCTAAAGTTTGATTTGCAGGTAGGGGCAAAAGCCAATGTGCCCATGCGGGATAGCTTAAAATTACTCGCTTGTGTAATTTGTTTTTCAGCGGTGCTCGTGAATGCTCCGCATTTGTTTTTAAAAAATGCGAGTGGGAAAATAAAAATACAAAAGGGTCGGCAATGAGTGTCGGGTTAGTCGTTGTCCGTTTTAATATCGTTTCCTGTTCTTTTTTCACCTGTCAAAATTTATTGTTCTTTTTCGTGTCAATCTCTGCTGTGTTGTGTCGTTTTACGCTTGCTGCCAACGTTTTGGCGCTTGGCGCAGTGGCGGATTTCGGAGCTCAAAACTGTCAATACACCACAAAAGTTGATGCGAGGTAGAATGTTCAATTAAAGACTTCACCCGCCATTGAGCCAAACGCCTGTTACCTGCTGCTGTTACTGTCTTTCTCATTAGTCAAGTTCTACAATTATAGGCATATGGTCGCTTAATTTTAACCATTTGTCTGGTTGTCCTATTTCAAATTTCTGTGTCCGTTTTATAAAATTTTCAGGTGCAAAAACATAGTCAATATGATACGGCCTTTCAATTTTCCTTTGAAAAAATAATGTCGGAGTTAATTCTTTTCCGTGCTGTTCATTATTTATTTTGTGGTAAATGCTCTCAATTCCGATTCCTTTTAATTCATTAACCACGTCAGAGTGATTCCACCATCTATCCCATTCGTCCCAAATCGTATTGCTATTAAAGTCTCCTGCAATCAAAGTTCCGTTTAGTTTGTCTTTGTTTACTTGTAAGTATTTCCAAAGTTGTCCTATGTAACCAAAGTTGGGAGAGTTATTTCTATGTGTCCAAACGGCAAGAAGGTCAAAGTCTTCATTTACTTTACAAGGCAAAAAATGCTTTACAGTATGATTTTTAAAATTGTTTGTCCAGTCTAATTTTTCAAGTTTAATATTTGGTTTGGCAAAAATTGCAAGTCCTTTATTTTTTGTGTCGCCAGTCCATAAATAATTGTCAGCCCATTTTATGTAATCTTTGTGTCCAGATTCGGTCGGGTTTTCACATTCTTGAATTATGTGAATGTCAGCGTCAAAGTCCAAAATACTTTCAAACTTCTTTCTAAACGCTCCATTACAATTCCAAGTTATTATTTTCATTCTGTCTTTGTCGTTATGTCGTCCTATACAGTTGCAGGTAACGACCGAGGCTATGGGCTTGGGCGGTCTGCGGGCGGATTTCCTGTCGCAATAGCGAAAAAGGAAATGCGGGCGCAAAGACTGCAAAAAGCACATTAGCCGCCCAAAGCGCATAGGCGTGTGTTAGCGGGTCGTAGTTATTTTGTCTGTTTAGTTTTCAGCCCTGAATTTTGCAGAAACTCTCTCAAACCGAAGTTTTCAAGTCCGAAAAAGTTCTCGCTCTCTCCTACTCTAAGTTCTCTCTCAAAGCTGTCACAAATTAACGGATAATTTTTAAGATTCACACTCTCAAAATGAGTGTTTCAAAGCATGTTTTGTGAATTTCTTGTCTCGCTCACGAAAAGTCTGTCAAAACGAGCAAATCAAAAGTCGAAAAAACTTTCCTGTAAACCTTTCTCCCGACAAGCCCGAAACGGGTTTTCTCTT
>CAYNGF010000102.1:0-12717 GCA_964396515.1 uncultured Paludibacter sp. | reverse complement strand
GTAGAAAAAGCTATTCCTCAAATCGAAAAGCTGGTAGAGAAAATTGTGGAACGCATGAAAAAAGGCGGACGGATATTTTATATGGGCGCAGGCACCAGCGGACGTTTAGGAGTTCTCGATGCATCGGAAATCCCTCCAACATTCGGTATGCCTCCACATTTGGTGGTTGGACTTATTGCAGGAGGCGATCATGCATTGCGCAATCCTGTAGAAAATGCCGAAGACGACACCGAACGAGGGTGGGAAGAATTACAGGAACGCAATATTAATCAAACCGACACACTCATTGGAATTGCCGCGTCAGGCACAACGCCTTACGTAATCGGAGCGCTGCGCAAAGCCCGCGAAAACGGCATTCTGACAGCGTCCATTTCATGTAATCCCGATTCACCGGTGGCTCAGGAAGCCGAAATTCCTATTGAAGTAATTGTAGGACCGGAATTTGTAACTGGCAGTACAAGACTAAAATCGGGTACTGCACAAAAATTGGTGTTAAATATGATTACCACTACCACTATGATTAAACTCGGACGTGTAAAGGGTAATAAAATGGTAAATATGCAACTTACAAATGCTAAACTTGTGGATCGTGGTACACGTATGATAATTGAAGAATTAAAACTAACTTACGAACAGGCAAAATCAATTTTACTTATTCACGGTTCCGTAAAGAAGGCAGTAGATGCATACAGGTCGAACGCTGCGACAAAAGGTTAAAAACAAGCCTGAAGTATTTAAAATAGAGTTTTTATGTTATTAAACATATTTTAATATAACCTTTTTCAGATAATTTTCGATTCCTTTGTAAAGTAAATTTTACATATATATGTAAATTATATTCAGCAATTTTTAAAGTCTAATTCGTATGAAAAGAAAGATACTTTTATTCTCAGTCTTTTCTCTTTTATGCCTCACTATTTCAGCGCAAAAAATCACTGTAACAGGCACAATAACATCCAACGAAGATGGTTTACCCATTATTGGCGCTTCAGTAGTAGAAAGAGGCACTACCAATGGAACAATTACCAATATGGATGGGAATTACACTATCTCTGTTTCAACAGGTGCTACATTAGTTTTCAGTTATGTGGGACTCGAGTCAAAAGAAATGAAAGTCACTTCTTCAACCAAACTCAATGTTACGTTAAATCCTAGTTCAATAGCTATTGATGAAGTTGTTGTAACTGCAATGGGCGTTAAGCAGGAAAAGAAAAAACTTAATTTTGCTGTACAAAGTATGAATTCAGAAGCATTAACCGACAGCAGATCGGCGAATTTCGTGAATTCACTACAGGGGAAAGTATCCGGTGTAAGTGTTACGAATGCCGGTGGTTCGCCCAACTCGGGAACACAAATTTTACTACGTGGTATTTCATCCATTAACGGACAGCAAAATAACGAACCGCTATTCATTATTGATGGCATGCCCATATCAGGAGGAGGTTCAAGCGCAGCACTAATAAATCCAAACGATATAGAAAATGTTACCGTTTTAAAAGGCGCTGCAGCGTCTGCACTTTATGGACAGGAAGCAGCCAATGGAGTAATTATGGTTACAACCAAACAGGGAACAGCCGGAAAAATCACTACCGATGTAAGCGCCGGAATTCAAATTGACGAACCGGTACGTTTACCAAAAATTCAGCAACTTTTCGGACCCGGCTCACTTGGTTTCTACAAACCTCTAACTGGAGGAGGTTGGGGACCACCACTGGCCGAAGGTGAAAAAATTTACGACAATATCAAAAATTATTTGCAAACAGGAATTTATCAAAAATACGATATGCGTATTAGTGGAGGTTCCGACAAATTTCAATCAACTGCTTCGACCAATTATTCAAGCAATGAGGGGATTGTTCCAAACGATTATCTTAAACGAGTAGGATTGAAATTAAAAGGAACTTATAACGTAACAAACAAACTTACTGCCAACTTCTCAGTCGATGTAATGAATTCGACTTCACGGGGTGCAGGAGGTATTTCATCGGTTTATACCTGGCCCATAAACGACGATATAATGGACTATGAAAAAAATGGATGGCCCCGTTTCCGTTATCTGAGCGAAACTGCCAAGGAAAATTCTCCGATAAGTCCAATGTGGTCGCGTATGAAAGATAAAGGAGTGAACCGTTCGACTCGCAACTTATTAAACGGAAGTTTAGCTTATAAACCTATCAAAAATCTTGAGCTTACCGGAAGATTAAGTTACGACCAGAGCAATTATTCGTATGATGGTTATGTTGTTCCACGTTTCGACGATTCTGTTATACTTCCTGAATTGAACCCAGATAGTCCAACTTATGCAAAAGATCTTGCAGCACAAAATCTCCTTCCATATTTTACACAAAAACAATTAGCAAGCATCGATAAAGATTTGCTTGGCAACTATGCTTTTTCGCAAAGCAACTCAAGACTATTATCGGCAATGGCTATGGCTTCGTATAAAATTCAGATTCAACGCGATTTTTCTTTTGAAGCAATGGCAGGTTCCGAAGTTAAAATGTACGAAGGATTATCATCATCAATTGCCGGACGTAATTTCATCATTCCCGGCATTTACAGTATGTCGAATGTTGATGAAGTTTTGAAAGTGCAGGACGCCACCGTCGGACATGGTTTACAACGAAATGCAGCTGTTTTTTCTGAATTTAAAGCCGATTATAAAAGTATTGCCAATTTAAGTGTTACCGGACGATGGGACTGGTCATCAACCATAAAACAGGCACTCAACCCTTACTTTTATCCATCAATTACAGCCGGTTTAATATTTACAGAACTTTTTAAGATTGAAAATAAAATACTTACGTACGGGAAAATTCGCGGGAACTGGGCGTATGCAGGAAAAGATGCCCCACGTTACCTTTACGACCGTAAATACACTCAATACCCTACCTTACCTGATGGTGGTTATGGGGTAGATCCTTCAAAATCGGTGGCTGGTATTTTATACCCCGAAATAATGAATTCATGGGAAATCGGTGCTGACTTACGATTTTTCGATAATAAAACAAAATTAGACATTGCATACTATTCAACATTTGTTGATAATCAGATAGTTACTGTACGCGTTTCACCTGCATCAGGCTTCATTTTGCAAACACGAAACGAAGGCGCCATCCGAAATTCAGGATTGGAATGGACATTGGAACAACAATTATTTAAAAATAAAAATTTCCTTTGGACGGCAAATCTGAACTTTGGTATGAACAGAGGCGTTGTGGTTGATTTACCTGACGATATAGTTGAACTTCAGGGTACACAATATGGCGATATTTTCCCGACGGCCTATTTGAATGGTTCAACAACTGCTATTTCCGGAAAAGATTATCTCAGAACAGAAGATGGAAAAGTTATCGTAGGAACGGATGGCAAGCCTAAAATTAATCCAACGAAAAGTGTTTTAATCGGTAACCGCGAACCCGATTTTCTGTTAGGACTTTCATCCTCGTTAAAATACAAAGACCTAACACTGAGTTTTTTACTTGATGGTCGAAAAGGCGGTGATGTAGTAAATGTAACAGGGCGCGGATTATGGTCGGCCGGGCAGCATAAAGATTTGGAATTTTATCGCGGACGTCAGGTAGTTTGGGATGGCGTAGTACAGCAAAGCGATGGTACATATATTAAAAACACTACTCCAATTGTACTTGATTATAAGACGATTACCGAATCGTATGCAGGTGTAAGTTCCAACTTTATCGAAGATGGTTCATATATCAGATTGAGTTATGTAACGCTTAACTACAATTTGAAGAAACTTTTAAGCAAAAAAAGCGTATTTAAAGGTTTAAACGCTTCTGTAACCGGAACGAATCTTTTCCTTCTGACAAAATATACCGGTTCCGATCCACAAATCAACGCAAACACATCGGCAGGTGGTACCGGTGGTATGGGAATTGACAACTATCCGATACCCTCGACCAGAGGAATTAATTTTACCTTGAGTGCTAACTTCTAAATTACAAATTGAAAAATGAAAACACAAAAAATAAAATCATATTTATTGATTATCACAACTGTTTTATTTTTCACTGCATGCGACGAATGGCTCGATGTAAATACAAGCGTGGATAATCCAACAGAAATTACGGTTGATCAATCTCTACCCGTTGTAGTCTTTTATGCTTCACAAATTTGCTACGACCATGCCGAGTACGGAATTTATCTCTCTCAGGCACTTACTACCGGTGGACGAAGCCAAACAAGCGCTTATGCTTATAAAGCCGGCTGGGAAATGCTCTCCATGAATCGGCATCCCCAATGGCGTCGTCATTTTTACGATATTGGTGTAAATGTAAATGCGTTAATTGCAGCAGCCGAAAAGATTGATTCAAAGAATTTTATATTGATTGCTCGAACCATAAAGTTGCACTCCACACTGTTAACCACCGATGCATTTGGCGATATGCCTCATTCGCAGGTTTACAAATCGAACTCACCAAGTTACGACAAACAGGAAGAAATTTACAAATGGATGAACAAAGAAGTAGATGATTTGCTTGCGCTTTACGATGATCCGGCTTGGGTAAACAATCCGAATAACAAACCCATCTCATTGAAAATGGATCGCATTTTTGGTGGCGATTTGGGCAAATGGCGTGCTTTTACAAAAGCTTTAAAAGCACGACTTTTACTACGCAAACTACCAAACTGGGATAATACACCGGCATCATGTGATCAAATAATAAATGCCGTAGATGCCGCACTTACCGATCCATCCTATGAGGACGCTCTTTACAAATACGATGGTGGTTCTACTGAGAAAAACTGTCCATGGGGACCTGCACAACCAAAACTCAATTTAGGATGGGCACAGGCACGCGAAAATCTGCTTACTGAAGCTATCCCATCGAAATTTCTGGCTTATGCATTAATGGGCGCTTATCCAAATATCCGTACTTCAAGAGGTTATGCGCTTGATCCTCGTGCTGTGGAATTAATGACACCGCGCATTGACGATAAAAGTTTGATGATTATCCGTTATTTAGAAAACAATATCGGGATGGCTACTTCCATGAAAGTTACTTATTATCCCGATTTATATGCAGGGAATGGTAAAAATCCTTACACAAAAAATAATGGTTATATTATGCTGATGTCGGAAGAAGAACTTCTTTTTATGAAAGCAGAAGCTCAGTACTGGAAAGGCGACAAAACTGCAGCGTATAATACTACTGTTCAAGCAGTGAAAAAGAACATGGAAAGAGTTGGCGTAACCACTGATACGCCTCAAAAACTCACTTACTACAATAAATTTTTCGAAATAAAACTTCCCGGCGAAGCAGTATTTACCATTGCCGATCTGATGCAGCAAAAATATGTTGCCATGTATATGCAACCTGAATTATGGACGGATGTTCGCCGATACAACTATAGCAGTAAAACCAATGGAATTGCTTACGATGGTGTTTTTGTTTATACCGTAACGAATTGTCATGATGGTACAAACGGTGTTACAGCATCAAATTTCAAATTAGAATATTCATTAACCCGGCCATATAATTTATACGAACCTTACTGGAGCACTCCGGATAACTTTGGTACAAATGCAAAATTTTCGCCTAATGCCTGGATAACACGCCTGAATTACGACCCGGAAACCGAAGACAAATACAACCGGTTAGAACTCGAACGATTAGGCGCTTATAAAAATCCTGAATGGTTGAAAAAACGCATGATTTGGGCTTATAAAAACAACTCGAAAGTAACTGTGGCTGACGACACAGCATGGAAATAACAATTATTATTAATTGAAATAAGAGAAAATCTAAAACGGTTAACTTATTAAATAGCAGAATTCACATGAAACGAATAATATATTTTTCAGCTATATTGATTATCACCATTTTTACTGCCTGTGATATAAACGACAACTTGGATAAGGTAGTGCTGGTTGGCGAAATGGCACCTCATGTTTATTGGGAAGTTGGTAGCAGCACCGTTACCGCCGGTTCGAATGTTCCGTTTACTGTACAGTATTACACTACCGGAAAAGCTCAAATCGATCATTTGGAAGTGTGGTATAACGTAATTGAAGATGAATCCAAAGCAGTTTCTTGCCCTTGGACACAAACCTTTACTTACAGCGTAACATCTTCAAAGTCTGTCCAAAAACGCATTTCACAAAAAGTGAGCGAATACCCGCATTTGGAATCACACTGGAGCGATTCACTCAGAGCCTATTCTTTTAAATCGACATTCCCAACAAGTAACACGTTAGCAACCACAAGTTGGGTAAAACCATCCACTTTCGACAACAGTAAAATGATTGCCTACTTTGGGGAAAATTTTATGACACAATTTAAAGACAGTCTTTTTAAGTTGATGAAAGTTACTGATTTTCAAAAAATGTATCTCGGGCTCAACCTTGTAGATAATTTTAAAATTTATATGGATTCAACCAAAAATGAAAACACGGGTGGTTGGACCTATCATTTTCCAAAAGATTCGCAGGGAAACACACCTGTACCGCAGACAATCATCGATATATATAAAAATATTCCTTTTTCTGATTTGATATTTAACAAATCGACAAATGTGTTCGATGTGGAATATATTCGTTCGTATAAAATAAATGCGCTGATTAAAACCTTGGATAAAAATGGTGTAGCAGGCATTTCACTTAATTCAGAAATTTCATTAAACTAATTCCAACCCATAAAATACCAAGTAAAATGAAATCAAAATATTACATAAGCATAATTGCAATATTTCTTACTGTAAGTGCGTGCGTTGATATGCTGCCACTTGTAGAAGAGTTACCGAGCAAAGATGTTGCTTTCGAATATTCAGTTTCCGACAACACTTATAAATTAGATTATTATGTTGGTGCTACCATTCGATTTGAAAGCAAATCGGCTGCTAAAGGGGAATGTACCTGGGATTTTGGCGATGGAACAACCGCTGTGGGCGATGTAGTTACACATAAATATGCAATTGCAGGTACATATAATGTAAAACTTACAGTTGCAGACGCCGGTTATATGACAGAGAAAATTCTGATTAGCGATATAAAACCAATTTTAAGTTTAAAACCGATACCCGGAGGTATTTGTGAAGTAGCATCAACTGCCGTTGAATTTGGTGTAGAATTACCAAATCCTGAAAACTTGACTGAAGAATATATCTGGACTTTCCCTGCCGGTGCAACGGACGAGAACGGCGTGGCTAAAGAAACATTTACAGGAAAAGACCCCGGAAAAATAAAATTCAGTAATGTAGGATCTCAAAGAGTTCGTTTACAGGTAAAATTAGGAGGGAGAGTTCTTGAAGATGGTGTTCTAAATGTTCCTGTGGCTTATAATCAACCTGTTCCTACTTTATATTATGCCGTAAAATCAGGCAATATTATGGCCCTGAAATTAGCGACCAATATTCCTGCATCGATGAAAATATTTCCGTTTGATTTAGGCGTAAAATCCGGACAGAAACCATTGAACATTTTGTTTAATGACACATCGCTATATGTATTGGATGCCGGACGGCAGTTTACCTACGTGAACGATGCGGATGGAAATCAGGGCGATGGACGTATTTCAGTAATTTCTAAAAGTGGCAGCAAGGTCGAAACAATGCTCACAAATACCGGTCAGGCATTCAGCGATCCTTTTTATGGATACATTGAAGGTTCAAGACTTTTCTTTGCCGATAGAAATACCGGTATTTGCACAATTAATCTCACAGAAAGAAACCGTTCGCTAAACAGAAGCGATTTCCCGTACTATGTTCAGAATGCTACATTGGGCTATTATGGTCAAGGATTAAGTTATGGTGCCATGAATGCATGTTTTGGAAAAATAAACAATGTTTGGTACTGGTGTAAAACTTTTAACGGAAACGGTATTTTTCGATTTACTGATGCTGATATTCTGAAAGATCCTATTACAGGGAATGGTGTTGTTCCTGCTTCGGGTGTTGTTCTCGAAGGAATGTCGCCCAAATCGTTTGTGTGGGATGCTAAAAATCAAGTGTTCTATTTCAGCATTTACGATACCGGATACGAAGGAGTTTATCGTTGCACACTGACACAATTGGAAGCCATAAAAAACCGTGATCAATTGAATCCTTACAAGCTAAAATTATCAAATGGAAAAACCGTTACACCAATTACCGAAGCTGGGAAAGGCGAAGGTTCATCAGGTGAATTTATAGGAATTTGCCAAATGGCTCTTGATGAAAATGATGGTTCGGTTTATTTCGGACTTCGTTCGGCCGATGCTACCGTAAAATCAGGATTGATGCGTTACAATCCTGCCACAGGATTTATCGAACATGTGATTGAAGGTGTAGAAGTGTATGGAGTGGCAATTAATAAAACCAAATCAAAATTATTTTAATGTCAAAGTCAATTTTTAAATATTTTTTAATAGCAATAATTTTCAATTTACAGTCAATCGTTGCACAATCGCCAAAACGTGAAATGCGGGCAACTTGGCTTACCACCGTCTGGCGACTTGATTGGCCATCGGTAACAGTTCCAAAAGCAACCGGTACAAACGATGCTGCCCGTCAATCGGCTATACAGCAACAAAAAAACGATTTGATAAAAATACTGGATGGTTTGAAAACAGCCAATATGAACACTGCTTTTATGCAGGTACGCAGCATGTGCGATGCCATGTATCAGTCATCGTATGAACCTTGGAGCCAGTTTATATCGAGTGAACGAGGAGCTGATCCCGGTTATGACCCATTGGCTTTTGCTATTGAAGAAGCTCATAAACGCGGTATTGAACTTCACGCATGGCTAAATCCTTACCGATATTCAACTTCATCGACCACACATGGCGAATTACCAACCGACTATTATTATACTCACCGGGACTGGCTACTGGCTTATGACAGCTATACTAAAATTTTAAATCCGGGTTTGCCTGAAGTAGTTTTGCAAATAAAAAAAGTAGTTGGCGAAATTGTAAACAAATATGATGTTGATGGAATTGTTTTCGATGATTATTTCTATGCATACGGGGGCACAAGTTCAACATTAGATGCTGCAGCCCAGGCGTTATACAAACCGGCTAACAAAAATCTCGGCGATTGGCGACGTGAAAATGTTAACCGCATGATTGCAGCAGTTTACGACACAATTCAAAAAATAAAACCTTTCGTTACATTTGGTGTTTCACCGTTTGGTACATGGACAACTGATGCGAATGTAGCTGCTCAACGTGGTATAACCCTACCTACCGGAGTCGGAACAACGGGTAATATGTATGCCGAAATCTATTGTGATCCGGTAGCGTGGCTCGAAGAAGGTACTGTAGATTATGTTTCACCTCAACTTTATTGGACTACTTACAGTGCTTATCCTTATGGAAAACTAGCTCCATGGTGGTCGAACTTATCAAATCGTTTTGGAAAACATTTTTATTCAAGTCATTCTCTTTCCAGTTTAACCGCTGCAACGCCGGCTCCTCAAAATAAAACGAATGATGCTGAAACTGATTATTTAACAAATAAAGCATTTTCCACTATTGAACTTTCAGCCTTACGTAATAAATCAATTTTAAATAAATTAAAAGCTCCAGCTGCTACCAATTTTACAGGTTCTGAAGTACTTTTACAAATCGATTTTAACCGCACCAGTGATATTAACGATGCTCCAGGTTCAGTTTTTTATGCTACAAGTAAGCTCTTAAACACCGCTGATTTCCCGACATATTTGGCACAAAACCGATTTACTCAACAGAGTCTATGTCCGGCTATAGGTTGGAAAAAAACTGCTGACCAAACATTAATTGAAAATCTTTCTCTTGACGGTCAAAATCTAACATGGACTTATACAGGAACCAATGTACTTTTTGCTGTTTATGCTATACCGAATGCAAACAAAAACGATATTGGAGTTTTTGCAGGATCAAAATATTTGCTGGGTTTTGTTTATAACAAACAGTTTACTTTGCCAATTTCGATATCTGCTTCAACACATAAAATTGCCGTTTCAGTAGTTGACAGATACAAAAATGAATATTCAGCACGAGTTCTTGGAGAAAACACAACCACTTCAGTGGCTGCAAATTTAACATTCCCTGCATCAAACGCCACTGCTCTTATACCATGTCTATTCAAATGGGATGCGGTAGAAGGAGCCGACAGTTACGTGTGGCAAGTAGCACGCGATGCTCAATTTACCGATTTGGTTTGTTCGAGAGAAACAGTGCTCCCACAGTTTTTTTCAGGCTTGCAAACCAACCTGAAAGACAATACCGAATATTACTGGCGCGTGCGTACACGTAAAGCCAATGCAGTGGATGTGTGGTCGGTCGGTCAGAAATTTACAACCGATAAATTTGGCATAATTTATCCACAAAACAATGCAAGTGCAGTTTCGTTAACTCCTACTATAACCTGGGATTACGTTAGTGCAACTGCCTCCTACACGATCGAAGTTTCTACTGCTGCCGATTTTAGCGCTTCTAAACAAGTATTTAAACAAACAACCAATAACACTTCGGTAACATTAACTGCCGGAACATTACTTTCGAGTACCAATTATTATGTTCGGGTAAGTGTTTCGGATGGCATTGTTCAATCCACTTCAGAAGTGGTAATGTTTACTACACAGGAAACTTTTATACCGGTTCCTAAGTTAATCAAGCCAACAAGTGGCGAAACTATAAAGGGCACAAGTATTGAACTGTGTTGGGAACAGCAGGCATCAAACGGTTTCAGAACTGAACTTTCAAAAGACCCGACTTTTCCTGCACGCGGTACCACATTAAAAACTTTAGATGCCGTTACTTATTGTACAACTTACGATGCTTTAACTCCGGCCACCTATTATGTTCGTGTCAGAGCACTCACGAATAATGGCATGACGGAACCATCGACCGCTGCAACAATATATTTAACTGACAACACAGCAATTTCATCATTTGAAAACAATGGTTTAAGATGTTATTTTAAAATAAACGATACAGGTAACAATTCATTAATCCTGATTTCGAATGATTCGTTTACCGCCCGGGTTCAACTAAGTACAATATCAGGAAGTGTGATAATGAACAAAGATATAACCATTATTTCAGGAGTAAATTCTATTTTTTTAGATAATGTAAAGATATCGAATGGAGTATATATTTTAACATTAAAATCAAATTACAAAACAATTTCTTATAAAATAATTCATTAACAAACTATTTATTCATTTTAAAATTAATAAATCATGAAAAAAAATTTACTTTTTGGAATGGTACTTTTAGTTAGTACCCTTTTTGCCGGTGAGCTTTTAGCACAAGCTCCGGTTTCTGTCGATCCTGCAGTTTATACCCGCAGAGGTGCAAACAACGAAATGGCGTTAACCAATAAATGGCTGTATTCGAACAAATTAAACAACTACAATGTGGCAGCAGATTTTATTGCTCCCTCAGGAACAGTACGAGGAATGGCTGTTAAAGGGGGAAAAATGCTCTTTATTAATCGTAACAATAAACGTATCGAAGTTGTAAATGGTTTAACCGGTGCAAGAGAAACACCCATTACATTAGCAAGTAACATTTTTACCTATATGGGTAGAAACAAAGCTAACACAGCTGATAGTCTTTGGTCAGCAGGAACATTAACTCATAACGACATTAAAATAGATAATGCAGGTAATGTTCTTTTAGGAAACCTTATAACTTCAAATGCCGGTCGCTTTCAGATTTGGAAAGTAAATATGACTGATGGAACCGGCACCATTGTTATCGACCAAGCTGATTTAGCAACGTTATATCCTACTGCAACAACCATGCGTTTCGATGCTTTTGGTGTTTGGGGCGATGTTACTAAAAATGCTGTTATCCTGGCAGCAAATGCTTCGGCAACTGCCATGGAAGTTTACAAATGGGTTATTACTAATGGGGTGGCTGCTCCTCCTGCTCTAATCGAATTAGATAATTCTGCTGCAACAGGTGCCGACTTAGCAGGTTTAGCAAATCTTGGCTCTGCCCCACAAGTATTCCCATTGGACGACAACTATTTTTATATTGATGGAAATGCAACGTTCCCAGTTTTATGTGATAAAGATGGTAATGTAGTGGATGGATTTAAAGCAACATTACCAAATAGTATCAAAGATTCAGTTACTGCTCCACTTACAGATCCAAAAACAATTTGGACTATGAATCAAGGACATAACGGACTGTGCGAATTTGAAGTAAACGGCAAATATTTTATCGTAATGGCGGCTTCTAATACAGCAGCCACACCGCCTTCCACTTTCCGTTTGTTCCAGTTTAAAGATGCCAATAAAGCATTTTCCGGTTTAACCTGCTTATGGACATTCCCTCAGGCAGGCATGGGTGCTGCCTCCAATGGATACAGAACTGCAATGCCTTGCGTAGAAGTTAGCGGCACAAAAGCGAATATCTATGTTTATACCGGTGAAAATGGTTATGGCATGTACGAATTCGATACTGCTGCTCCTGCTTTGGGAGTTCTTCCGCTCAATGAATCAAATGTGATAATAACAGTTGAAAACAACAAAATTCAACTTTCGGAAGAAGTAAGTTCGTTGGAATTGTTCAATGTATCAGGACAAAAAATTACCTCAGCA
The DNA here is from genome assembly GCA_964396515.1 of uncultured Paludibacter sp. Classification (GTDB taxonomy): domain Bacteria; phylum Bacteroidota; class Bacteroidia; order Bacteroidales; family Paludibacteraceae; genus Paludibacter. Next base: position 179 of record CAYNGF010000102.1, on the reverse strand, counting down.
AAAAATATCAGTTTTGTTGCCGCTCCTTCAACCAAAGGAATATATATTGTTAATATTACTGATCAGGAAGGCAATCGTAAAATTCAGAAAGTTGCAGTAAATTAACAACTTATCATTTCAAAGACATAAAGACACAAAGTTAAATTTACTTTGTGTCTTAGTGTCTTTGTGTTTAAATG
>CAYNGF010000101.1:0-12807 GCA_964396515.1 uncultured Paludibacter sp. | reverse complement strand
ATGTACTGCTGCTCTGGGATATTGTCCCGGATGGCCCGCTCACTTTCGTAACTGTTGGAAACTTATTACCCGCATCATACACAAAGCTCCAGCTTATTATGTTGGAGTAATCGCCTTCGTTGTCCTGAGCCCTGACTTCGAATTTGTGGGAACCTTCAGAGTAACCGCTCCACGTATAGCTCTTGCTGGTGCCATTGCTTACCCAACTGCCTCCGTCTTTTCTGTATTCATACTTAGTTATCGTTCCGTCAGGGTCACTTCCAGTCCAGCTGAAGGCACTACTGCTCTGAGATATTGTTCCGGATGGCCCGCTCACTTTCGTAACTGTTGGAAACTTATTACCCGCATCATACACAAAGCTCCAGCTTATTATGTTGGAGTAAACGCCTTCATTGTCCTGAGCTCTCACTTCGAATGTGTGAGAACCTTCAGAGTATCCGCTCCATGTATAGTTCTTGCCGGTGCCATTGCTTGTCCAAGTACCTCCGTCTTTTCTGTATTCGTACTTAGTTATCGTTCCATCCGGATCACTACCGTTCCAGCTGAAGGCACTGCTGCTCTGGGATATTGTCCCGGATGGTACATTCACTCTCGTAACTGTTGGTATCACTGGAGATTTGTTTCTAGAGATCAAAATGAAGACAAGTATAAGAGCTATTAAAACAAACATACCAAACAACCGTAGTCCGATTCTTCTTTTCTTGCCTGCCTTTCTTGTACTTGTTGGAGTGGAATAGACAGATTCTTTCTTTTCATCTTCTATCTCTTCATTTCTCGTGACCTGTAATTTACTTAAATCCAATGGTTTCGTTTCTGGAGCTTTGCCTTCTGCTTTTTCTACAGTATCAATGGGCTTATCTTTAATTGTTATCCCCAGGGCCAAAGCAATAGTCTCCACTGCCCATATAGATATATCTTCTTTCAGTCCAAGGTTATCCTGTATCTTCTTTATGAGCCTGCTCATCTCTATTCTTAATGTTTTTCTCTTACTTGAATCTATAAGCTCTCTGGCTATTCCTTCCCTTAGAGACTGTGTGATTGCGAATATCATTCCCCTCGGTTCTTCAGGGCAGAAGTCTTTCAAGAGACCTTCTACTCTTTTCGGCTCTCCTAGTATATCTCTTCCATGCTTTTCGACTATTCTGATCAGTTGCTCTCTAACTTGATCATTCATCATGTTCACCTTGTAATACGGAAACCGAGGTCGTAGTTCATTAGAGCGGACGGGCTTTAGACGAATTTGCCACGCGCGCGCACTTCTGCCCATAGAGCCTGATAGCTTTTAAAAGCTGATCTCTAACTTCTTGTTCCACTTTCATACTCCTCTTTGGTAGCAACTACTAGGCTTGAAGTCTCCTAATATCGTGGTTATCTATTTTTCTACGACTGTAGATCAAATGGCTGTTATACATAGACGGAATCCTAAAGATGATGACTTATTGGTAGGCAGGTCGCCACCTCTCTTTGCAACTGTTACTCCAGATTTTGTACTTCCCCAGCATCCACCACGGGCTACCCTGAAGGCGCCTTCATTCTGATAAGGGTTAGTACGAGGAGAATTCTTGTATTTTGCACACAAGTCGGAACACCATTCCCAAACATTTCCAGACATGTCATAGAGTCCCAGCTCGTTAGCTGCTTTTAGTCCAACTTCTTGAGTCTTTCCCGATAAAAGGGCTCTTTCAGGTCTTTTTGGATTGAATTTATAGCAGGAATTATAAAGAAACCATGCTACTCTATCTGCTTCATTAGCACCGGCATATCGAAATCCGACGCTCTTTTTTCCACCGCGAGCTGCGTATTCCCATTCAGCCTCGGAAGGTAATCTATAACCTATGGCCAGAGAAGGATTATCTGTTTCTAAGGCATTTTTGTCTAGAAGGTTACCGCCATTATCGTACGCTCTAGGCAAGCCCTCTTTATCACTCAACCAATTGCAGTATGCTATCGCTTCATGCCAAGTTATATTTATTACTGGTCTTTTCCCTCTTCCCCAACCTTGATCACAAGGTTTAGTTATTTTGATTTCTTCACAAAATCTGTCGTACTCCTCGAAAGTTACCGTGTATTTTCCAATGTAGAAGTCATACGTCAAGTTAACTCTATGAGCAGGCATCTGTCTCTTTAGATCTTCTTTGATTCCATTACTTAAATCGGTATATTCAATGTTGTCCCAGGTGTTACCCATAATAAAACTTCCTCCCGCAATGCGAATAAGAGTATCTCCATTCAAAGTCGTCTTTTCATATTCTTTTCTTCCACCCGAATCCCTGCTGGAACGAATTTCTTCTAGTTCTTTTTCACTGGTCAAATCGAGTGCTATCGCAACAGATTCAACTGCCCAATGCGCTGCTTCCGAAGACAGCGCATGGTCTTTACATAAAACATTACTGAGATCTTCAATAACAAGGTCTATTTTTTTCAGTTTACAGGCTTCCAAAAGCTTTTCCGAAAACTTTTCTCTAATTGCAGGAGAAATAGCTGATAATTCCCTCTTTTTATTATGGCAAAGATCGTTAAGTAGTGTTTCTAGCTCTCTTGGTTTGTCAAAAACCTGGCTTCCCTTTTCCTTGACAACAGTTATTAGAGTTTTCCTTACATCATCTCCCACGATCTCCATCTCCCTTCAAAGGTATCTCAATTTGAAAGATCCACAAATATGGCAAAAAAATTCTTTGGAATCATATTGTATTACTTCTTAAGAATGTTCTCTTTGAATATAATTCCAACAGTTATGTCATCGCCAATCCTGTCTGCAGATAAATCATTTAAGAAGCTTTCAATGTTGGTTTTAAGATATTCTTCGCCTTGAATTTTAAGATTATCCAGAAAACTCTTTGCGACTTCTCTGAACTCCTCTTCGCTTACAAATGAATTCGAAAGTCCATCGGTAGAAAGCAACACTAGTATCGGGGGAGTCTCCGATAATCTTTCGATGAAGAGTCTGAAATCTCTACTGGCCTCCATTGAGCACAAAGATGTTGTTGCGTTTCCGAAAAGACGTTCATCATCTGGTACTGGAGAGTATACTTCCCCACTATCTGATATCACAAGAATATCGCCATCTCCTATTTGTGCAAACATCAGGAGGTTTCGGGTTATCAGGGCAGCAAGTAGTGTTGTGCCATAGGCCAAATAGGAATCATCTGCGAGCGAAGTAACTGCATCACTGGAAATTTCAAAGAATATTTCTGGTTTGTCTTCACTCAGTTGAGAAAAACCTGCTACAGAGAAATCTTGCTCAACTCTTTTTTTCCATATCGAGTGAAGCCTGTGAGGGAAATTTGATTCAAGGCTTCTCTTCAAAACTGATAAGCTTGATGTTTCTGAGCTGTATTTTGCCACTTCTTCAAGCAAATCTACTGCTGCCCTCACAGCAATACTCGAACCAATTTCGCTCCGAAAACATCTTGGATCGCCATGACCATCTGCCACCGCTACTATTACAGAATCTCCTTCATTCAAAACCTTTAAAGCGAAAGCATCTTGGTTTGGCATTCCTTTCTTGATATGCATGGCTCCACGAACCGAGTTGCAAATAACTCGCCAGGTTGTTTCCTTAGAACTCGAAATCATCTGGATCAGTACCCGGAGCTGGTGGCTGGGGGATCCATATGGATTCATTTTCTTTCTTTTCATTAAAGACGTTTTCTCTTGGCTTGCTTGAAGGTTGAGATACTTCTTTTATCACTGTGGTGCTTGCCCATTTTATATAGTTAACCAGTGTTACAGCATTTCTAGCTTCTAACGGAGATATTGGCATTCCAGACATGAATTCTTTCAAGACATCTAAATCGCAATCCTCACCAATCCCGATAGCAATACGTACCGCCTTTCCTCCCCACATAGTATTCAAAATGGCAGTAAGTCCCGTCTCATATTCGTCAGTAGGCTGACCATCGGTTACAAGAACTAAAACTGGAGGATAAGCTCTTTTTGGCATGGGCGGAATTTCAAGTGCTTCCGCAACCATCTTGAATGCTGCTCCCATATCCGTTTGATTATCGGCCTTAAGATCTGTCCATTCGAATTCTTCAATAGGTATGGCTTCATCTGAGAGCCATTTTGCTCCTTCAGAGAACTCTAGAACCCTCATCAATAATGTTGCAAAAGAATTCTCTTTGGCTATTCGTCGAATTTCTGGAATTGCCTCTCTTATAGCTGTATTCAAAGAGTTTATTTTCAAGCCTTGCATAGACCCAGAAGAATCGCACATTAAGAACAGGTATAAAGGTCGTGCACTCTGTTCTTCTCGTTTGAAAGGCATTTCTACACCTCCACCACTTGTTTTTTAGTATATTTCATATCCTCACTTACCCAAAGGTGATCATCTTATCTGGAAAACGTGAACGATGGCTTGGCTTTTCCTGTAACACACACCGAAAATTCTGATCCTAAAGATCATCTAGATTCTTCAATTATTTTCTGTTCAATACCCTGATAATCCCAACCTGCTTCCCAAAGTAGATTTCCATATCGGGTACAAGAATGGTGGCTTTGCCTTTTTCTATTTCAAATTCCCTTCCAGGAGCAGAGATTTTCCATTTACAGTCACTAAGATTTCTGAATCCGGATTTACTCGGATCGTGTGGATGCCTTTCAACTCGGGCAATCGGTTCAGAAAAGACAAACTGTTTTTCTTTATTTACATGATGTGGATACAGAAGAGTATCATGATTTATTATGATTTTCTGACCTTCAAGCTCCAGATACATTTGACTTGCCAGTCGCTTCTTGCAGAACCAGCAAGTAGAAGTATCGTCAGGATTATCGAAATCGTGTATGATCTCTTCGCCGCAGTTTGAACAATAGTGTATGCTATCTTTAAGTCTAGTTAAGGCGATTTTCCACTCACTTTCTCTTATTCGGCTGTCCGGATTTGTGAGTCCTTTGGTGAATGCCCTTTCGAAGAGTTTTCTGATGAATGCGGGATAGAAGTACCATAAACGTAAAACATTTTTGTGCCTCTCAGGATCTGGTCTGTTAGAATCATCTTCATTATCATAAATGAAAACTGGGTGTTCTCCGTAGAGTTTTCTTTGTTCCGCTATATCGAAACACTGTATTGAAGAATCCAGAAAACCTTCTAGTGGATGGTTTGACATTAGTAAATAAAAAAGAAGTACTGCAAGCGAGTATAAATCCGTATAAGAGCTCGGACTAGCTTCTCCTCTGACAATCTCGGGTGCCATGAATTTCGGTGTACCCGCGATTGTTCCAGGAGCTTTGTCCTGGTCAACATTATCATTATCGCAGATTCGTACTTCTCCTGTATCTGGATCGAAAAAGACATTTCCAAAATTTATATCTTTATAAGATAATCCCCTAGAATGTAAGTTTAAGAAGCTATTTGCCAACTCATAGCCGATTTTGACTAGAGTATTAAACTTTGGCTCAACTTTTAGATCTATGAAGTCTTTTAAGCTCTTAAAACGCTGTTCTCTTAGTAGCATTACATACCCAAAACTCTCCTGTCCATTTTCTTCATTAGGGGTAACAACAATATCTAATGGCCATAGAAAGTTTTCATCTGGTGCACCATTTTTTATAAGTGCCTCTATTCTTCTTCGCAAATCAATATCTTCCCGAAGATACTCTGGAAAATACCACTTCACTGCATAATCTTGATCACCTTTGACCCTGTAAACCTCGCCCTGCCCACCTCCTCCAATGAACTCCTCTACTGTACAGGCATATTTTGAATAGAACATAAGTAGTTCTTGCCCTGGCCTCAGCAGTTGTCCCATACAAATTGCACCTCCAGGTAATTTTCATTCGCATAATACTGAGTGATCGATTTGTTGACAGCACGTACAAATTGAAAATTAAACAATCCCTGTATCCTGATCTATCCAACTTATTTATTTTCATAAGTTGTGATATTTGTTATTATTAGAAAGAGCTTGACCTGACGCTGAAGAGATTGTCAGGCATTGATAGGAAAAAGCGCGGCGTAAAGGCCGCGCTCAATTCAAAATTCGTACTGCATTTCTTTCCATCCACCTTCAGGTATTTGAACCTGTACCGGCAAAGGCTCTGGAATATCTTCCCATTTGTAATCAGTCTTTGCCGAGTTCATTTCAGAAATGATGTTATCAACTTCCTGCTGCTGCAAGAACGCTTCCTCGATCGACCTTGCGGTTGCCATTAGGCTCTCGAGCTTGGATTTGCTTCCGGCATACATTTCTGCCTGATCCTTCAAAAATGATCGTTGTAGTTCATTGTTTTGTAGTATTAATTTGAATTGTACAATCTTGTTTTCCCATTCCATGATATCAAATTTCAACTTGTCTATCGTCGCCCTTGAATTCTCAACCAATTGCTTTGTGCTTTCATAATACTGTCTTTTCAAATCTGCTGTTTGGGATTTAAGAGAGGTTTCGGTGTTAATATGTGAAAGATTGATCTGGTGTTCTCGCAGACTGGCGTTTACACCTCCTATTTCTACTACCTTGTTAAGATCAGACTCTCCCGCATATGCACTCAGTTCTTCTTGAAGTCTGTTAGCTTTTCTTGCAGATAGATTGTAATCTTCCAAAGCCTTTTTAAAGTCTTCTTCGACTCCTTTTTCCTTTAGATTGGCCTCGGCGAGCTTTTCAATATATACGATTTGTTCGTTCTTTAACTCCACAACGAGTTGTTCGGCAGCTTTTATTGCTTTTTCATTAGCTTCAACCTTGTTTGCCATGTCATCTAGCGTCTTCTTGATTGCCAGATATTCCACACTCCCGCTAGGCCTATTAAACCACCAAAGAGCTCCACCAATCCCAACTCCAGCAATGCAAACCACTATAATTACTAAAAGTGTTGCAATTCCTTTCTTACGCATATAACACACCTCCCCTTTTGGAATACTTTGTCTTTTTTCAATACCCTTCTTAACTATATTGGTGCTACGGTTGTGGTTATTATTCCTGTTCTATATTTATCATCTTCCCAGAATTGCCATTTTATATTCTCTAGAACCTTGTCGATGGTGGAGAGTTTCTTAATTGAATCGGCAAAGCTTAACTGCATTTCGTAATTGATTAATCTAATTTCCCACAAGTTCAGACTGTTAGACAAATTCTGCAAGTATTTCCAGCTGTAATACATGGTTTCATTGTAGGTATCAACCTTTGATGAACAGATATCGTAGCTCTTGTAGATAATCGCTCTAAGGTTATTGAGTCTATTGAATAATTGCTTCCTGTAATTCTCAATGTTTCTGTTTTCCATTACCAAGAAGAAAGCAAGTGTTGCTAATGCAGATAAGCCAAGTCCAGTTGCCCGGTAAGTCAGTTTTTTCGAGAAGTGGGAGGTCTTTGTAACTCTTTCGGCTATTCTATCTCCTGGAAAATACAGGGTTCCAACCGCATATGCAGATGCGATTGTTGAAACAGTCAAAAAAAATGTAAGAACCGTCACAAGAACTACCCTGTTCACAATCACACCCCCACCAGTAAAGGGTGCATCGCTCAGGTCTGCAACTGTCTCTGTCAAAGGTATTCGGCGGATAAGATTAAGTGCAATGCACTCATACAAATAATATATCACTTGTTACATTCTGCACAAAGGAATATTCACTTATGTGAGTTTACGTTTCTGACTGGTGATACATTTTATCGGTGTCAAGTCTATTATGTATGCTTCGTCATAAAAAACACCCTATATGGAGTTGAGTCCTTTTCTTTTTGTTTTGCCTTACTTGTTTCTTCGCATATTTATTGCGATCTATATTTGAGAAGTATTTCGAAATTTTCAGTTTGAGATAGTATCTGCTTTTCTTGAAGTTTGTGGTACAACTCGAAGATATATTTCAACGTTCAGTTCTTTTAAAGAGTGTCTTTCCGCTCGTTAGTTCTTAACCTTCTTGTCCAGAAAGAAGGAGCCTAGTACAGTATCCGAAAACTCTCTTGTTATCGAAGGGGACCGTTATTATCATGAAAGCTACAAAACCTTCGATATCTTCTGCGTCTTCTCGCGCCCCTGGGGCACAAGCCCACGCCCCGGCGCTCGAAGCCGCATCACAGGGTAAAAATGTAAAAAGACTAAAGTGTAAATCAGGGCACCGTCCTGCAAATACGGAACCCGAGGTAGCTGCTCGCGCTAGAGGGCGAGACGCTGCCGCGATACGCTACCCGCCCGTACGCCGCATCGCTGAGCCAGCTGCCGCCACGTAACACCCGGCGGGAACCGGCTGTACTGTTGTACGGGTTGGTTGTTGGACTCTTGCTGTAGTAGCTAATATCCCACCAGTCTGAACACCACTCCCACACGTTTCCGCTCATATCGTACAGGCCCAGCTCGTTCCTCTTCTTCTGCCCTACTTCCTGGGTCTTGCCTCCGGAGTTTGAATAGTACCAGGCAACATCATTTACGTTATCGCTTCCTGCATACCTGTACCCCTTACTCTTGTTTCCACCCCTGGCCGCATATTCCCATTCTGCTTCCGTCGGTAGTCTGTATCCGAGTACCTTTGTTATGTCTGTAGTTATTCTTCCGTCTTTGTCCAGTAGATTTCCATTGTTGTCATACGCTTTGGGCAGCTTCTCCTTCTCGCTCAACCAGTTACAATAGTCGATGGCGTCCCACCAGGTCACGTTGAATACAGGTCTGCTTCCCCTTCCAAAACCGCTATCGCCGAGTTTACTTCTGCCAGTAGCATTGCAGAAAGCATCATACTCGTCGAATGTAGTCTCGTATTTTCCTATATAGAAGTCGTATGTAAAGGTCACTTTGTGCGTTGGTTTTTCATCACTCTCTCCATCACTCCAGGTGTCGCCCATAGTGAAACTGCCTTTTTCTACAAGTATCATCGATGGTATTATTGGAGATTTGTTTCTAGAGATCAAAATGAAGACAAGGATAAGAGCTATTAAAGCAGATATACCAAACAGCCGTAGTCCGATTCTTCTTTTCTTGCCTGTCTTTCCTTTGCTTGTTGAAGTGGAATAAACAGATGTTGACACAGCTTCTTTCTTTTCATCTTCTATCTCTTCTTTTCTCGTGACCTGTACTTTACTTAAATCCAATGGTTTCGTTTCTGGAGCTTTGCCTTCTGCTTTTTCTACAGTATCAATAGGTTCATCTTGAATTTTTATCCCCAGCGCCAGCGCTATACTCTCCACAGTCCATATAGTCTGTTGTTTTGGGAATCCGAAGCTTTCTTCAAGGTTCTCGCTCAGCCTGGCTATCGCAAACCTTTCAGTTCTGTTTCTTCTGGACTTGAGAAGTTCTTTTACAGCCCCTTCCTTAAGAGCTAAAGTTATGGAGTTTATCTCTCTCTTGTATTTGTTGCCACAGAAGTCGTTTAGAAATCCCTTGGTTCTACTAGGGTTAAGAAGAACTTCTTCACCGTTTTCCCGGACTATTCTGATCAGTTGCTCTCTAACTGTATCGTTCATCATATTCACCTTTCGAATGAAGGTTGTATGAGCCAAATCATTGCTACTTATGAGTCTTCTCTCGCTTGAGGGCTACTTCGTGCCCGGCACTCGTAGACTCAGCATAGTGTAAAAAGGCTAAAGTGTAAATCAGGGCACCGTCCTGCAAATACGGAACCCGATGTAGTTGTACGTGCGAGTGGGCGAGTAGCTGTCGCGAATCGCTACCCGCACGCCCGCCGCAATGCTGAACCAGCTACCTCCACGAGTCACCCGGCCGGAACCAGCTGTACTGTTGTACGGGTTGGTTGTTGGACTCTTGCTGTAGTAGCTAATATCCCACCAGTCTGAACACCACTCCCACACGTTTCCGCTCATATCGTACAGGCCCAGCTCGTTCCTCTTCTTCTGCCCTACTTCGTGTGTCTTGCTTCCAGAGTTCGAAGCGTACCACGCAACTGAATCAGGGCTGTTGGATCCAGAGTATTTGTACCCCATGCTCTTCTTTCCACCCCTTGCAGTATATTCCCACTCTGCTTCACTCAATAACCTGTATCCCTTCACTTTCGTTATGTCTTCTGTCTTTCTCCTGTTCTCATCCAATAGACTTCCGTCTCCATAGTAGGCTATCGGAAGACCTTCCTTTTCACTCAGCCAGTTGCAATATTCAATAGCATTATTCCAGCTCACGTATATTACCGGCCTTCTTCCCCTTCCCCAGCCTTCATCATATGGCTTCGTTGCCCCGCTCTCCCTGCAGTACCTGTCATATTCTTCGAATGTCACAGGATATTTTCCAACACAGAAGTCATATGTGAGCTCTACTTTGTGGGTCGGTTTCTCGTTGTAGAAACCATCTCCCCACGTGTCACCCATAACAAAGATCCCTCCTTCTACATAGATGAGTTCATCTCCGTTCGGTGTCTTTATCTCGCTTCCTATGCTGTCCTGTCGGTAAGTTACCCCCGTCTTTGTATCTGAAGCCTTTTGCTCCACCTGGGGTTTTCTGATCCCAGTCGCATCCTTCTCGCTCATTACCCCCAGCGCTATCGCTATGCTCTCGACAGACCAGATCGCAACCTCTTCTGTCATCCCCAGATCGCTTTGCATTTTCGAGCTCAATCTCCCAATGGCGATTTTTACAGTCTTGCTTTTGCTCGAATTTATAAGATCATTTCCCACTCCTTCTTTAAGAGCACTCACTATACTGAATATCTCCTTCTTACAGTCACCACAGAAGTCCCTCAACAAACCTTCTACTTTCCTCGGTTCGTCAAGTATTTTGATCCCGTATGTCTTGACTATCTCAATAAGTTGTTTCCTCGCTTCATCTTTCAAGATAATCACTCCTGTCTATCTGAATCTTCGTCTCCTCGCGCTTGCGGGCTACTCCGTACCTGCCGCACTGTTGACCCAGATAGCTCCGTTTGTACTTTTATTCTTGATTCTCTCAAATTGTCAGTCAATGAATTCACACTTGTTTTATAGAGTTTTATCAACTATCTTTACTGGACTCATTTCAACTCTATTCTGACGAACCCTTTCGTTTCTCCGCCTTCCGATACGATGGGAATATTTCTTGAGGAGGTACTGGCGTTTATCCTAGCCGATCCGATGAGTTCCGCATTATCTTCATGCACTGTCAAAAAGTATATGGTATCAAAATCCAGAGGCCAATCGACTTCAAGCTCTGCACGCCCTCCGCTTGAGGTGATCTCGTACGAACCAGCGACCAGTTTTACTTTTTCAATCCCTGACGGGAACAATACGTAAGTAATAGAGACTAAGCCATGTCGGAATCCTGGGTCGTTATACGTGGATGCCGGAATTAAAATATATTCAAGAGGCAAAAAAGTCATGTCAATCTCTCTGCCCCTGAAAGCCTCCTGTAATAGATCTAGACCAGAAACAAGGTAATCATAGTCGCCCAAAACCTCGATCACCATAGGTGTCATTTGAGTCGGTTCACCATCAACTATTGCGGTTGACCCTACACAACGCACGTATGTGTATGGCAATATTCTCTTCCCGTTTAGTGAGATCTTCGTCGCTTTCAAGGAATAAAGCTCATTCAAAATCATGAGAATATCACTATCGTGAATAATGCTGTTCCCCTTAAAGCCCGATTCAACTCTTATCCGAACACCCCCTCCTTCTTCTTCGGAGAAGTAAATTTCATCTGATGAGGAGTTTACAAGAGAAATTGTGGGGATTGCCGAGGTCAGTGTATTTTTCGCGGCTTTCGTATTTTCTCTTACTATGTTCTTGATTTCCTCCAAACCCCGCTCGAGAGACACGATTTTTTCCTTTAGCGCCTCGATTTGCGAAGAAATCTCCTTGTTGGTCTCAATTTCAAAAAGCGAACCAGCTTTCAATTCTTCCTTCGAAGTACAGTTCTCGGTCGAAAAAGTCCATAATGGACCTTCTGCAACCCCTCCAAAATCATCTTTCGCTATTACTTTCCAGAAGTATTGCTTTCCCGTCTTCAGCTCGCTAACCAATAGCTTCGTACTTAAGATTCCGGTTTCTTCTACGATAAGATCGTCACCTATTCCCAGAATAACATCGTAGGTCAAACTGTCCCCGTCAGGATCTTCGCATTCCCACTGGAGAATCAGAGCGTCAGGATAATTATCAGTAGCGTTTCCAGGAAATAGATATGACGGCTTGTTCGGTGGTGCGTTCGGTACTGTTGTGAAAGAAAACTCTTCACTGGAACTTCTCTTACCAAATTCGTTTATGGCCGTCACTTTCCACGTGTATTCTCTGCCTCGTTCGTGTAACTCAACAGGAAAAACGGTATTTTGGGTTTTGTAGACTTCTCCGTTGAATTCAACTTCAAATTCCAGACCCGAATCGAAGCTTTCCCATTCAAGGTTTACCTCACCTGCTGTAAGATCAGTAGCACCATTAGACGGACTAATTAGCCTTGGTTCCTGTGGAGAAGTCGCTTCTGGTATAGTGATGTCTAGTATCAAGATTCCACCCTTTTCCAGTATCTCGAGAGCCTCTATTTTATTACCATGCCTTTCTATCAACAACTCGATCTCATACGTCTTCCCCGCTTCGAGAATAATCTGCCAGGGAGTTTTTTGTTCCAGCCATTCATCATCAATTCTAATCAGCGCATCGGATGGTTTAGATATTATTCTCACCGCTCTCTTAGCGGGGTGGGCTCCCAAATCTATTCTCACCGATTCATAGGCGTGTTGAAAAGTTGCCTCGTACTCCTGCTTCTCGATTATTTGGCCATCGAGTGTGACTTTGTGGGTGCCAACATCCAGATCAAAAACAGTCAGTTGCCCTGATTCAAGAGTTCCTTCTAGCTTCCCATTTACATAAATGCTCGCGGTTTTTGCCAGATCATTAGCTGCAACGATTTTAAGAAGACAATTACCTTCATTTGCAATGGCTGTTGAAATTGACACAACGACCACGAGCA
>CAYNGF010000100.1:0-12850 GCA_964396515.1 uncultured Paludibacter sp. | reverse complement strand
GGTAAGGAGTCTAAGAAAAAGTGAAGGATATAGACTTAAGGCAAACAGTCCTCGAGGGACTAATTAAGGATATCTGTCGTGTGCTCGGGGTGGAGGCTGAATATGAGTATAGGTTCCACCCTGTGCGCAAATGGCGATTCGACGTGGCATTCCCTGAGGCAATGGTAGCCGTAGAAATAGAGGGTGGAGTATGGAGCTATGGCCGGCACAATAGGGCGGCTACGTTCCTACGGGATATGGAAAAGTACAACGAGGCAACAATGGCAGGGTGGAGTATACTACGGTATACATGGAAAGATGTAGAGAGTGGGGCAATCGTAGAGCCCATATGCAAAACAATCTTAAGGAAGAAGGCGGTGACTTGTGACGAAACAGGAACAGCGGGTAATATGTCCTAGGTGCAAGAAAGACCTAGGGTGGGAACAGCCTCTAGCTGGAGCACAGACATTCTGCATGCGATGTGGTATATGGGTAACCAACGACGGAGAGATAGCGCCTGAGAAAAAGAAGAAACCTAATAAGACAAAGTGAAAGTTAGCCCTCTATCTCTAGAGGGCTAATTGCTTCCTGCTAACAATCCAAGCCCTAGCCCTATCAATGCCCACGTAACGCCGCTCTTCCTAGCGCCCTTCTTGTATCCATCAGCGTAAGCCTGCTCCACCTGCTCCTTCACCTCGAAGCGCAATGTGTCCATTTGATTCTTCAAGTCTACACGGATAGCCTCTATCTGTTGCGACAGCTCCGATACCTTGCCTCTGGTCACGACCAGCTCTTCATGCTCGGCCATGGCCTCGGTCATAACCCTCCTGCCCCAGTCCCACGGGGCGGCCAGTACAGGAGCCTCTATCACATATCCTGCAGGGAGCTTGCGCCAGCCCTCAGTCCAGTCCTCGGAGCAGGCGGTCGGAATAGCTATTAAGCTCACGAAGGAAAACATCATCAGAAATAGACCGCAGCGTATCAGCGCGCTTATCGCGCGCCTTCTTTGCCTCAGCACGTATTGAATCGATACTCTTCTGAACTGTCTTAATCTGCTCATCTTGAGTCTTGGCAGCATTCACAATCACCTCGTCCGTTTTAGCTATATGCTTAATCGTACTGCTCGGCCAAAAAAAAATCACCAGACAAACGATGAGAATAAAAAGGAATATCGACCCCAGTATGCCCCGCCTATTCATTGGCCTTCTCCCTCCCTATCCCCTTCACCTCTACACCATGCTCGTACCCTGACTTCCCAAAGTACCCGCCTATAACAACAGGCAACAGCATCTTGAGTATCGCCGTAGAGTTGTCTGAGATATCAAAGCGGGAAAATGTATCAACGCCTATCAGCAAACAAGAATACAAAGAAAAGAATAGCGCGATTATCTTTGTCAATGGCAGTTGCCTAATCTTTTCAGTCAACGAACGCATGATTATCACCTCTCTAATAGGCCTATCGTAAGTATAACCTGCAATATCCATGCTATAGCTATCCCTGCTATCCACTTATACATCGCAGTAAAGTCAGAATGAAGCAGGATAATCTGGTGCTGAATATCATCTATCTTCCCAGTTATGTCCCTCAAGTTCCTCTCCTGCGCCCTTTGCGACTCCTCAAGCCCAGCGATACGTTGTTCATCTAGGGATATCTTGTCGCATATCGCACGGTAGATATCCCCGCTTATTGAGAGGTCATTCCGTGAGCCCATCATACCGATATCCCGCAGAACTTTTTCACGCGTGCAAGCCTGTTAAGCCAACCCTTGAGGAACTTCTTCTGTGTGGGATTCTTCGCCACAATAGCATAGTAAAGCGCCTCACGGGCAATACAGTACGACTCAGTCAAGGCTACAGGGCCATAATATGCCTGCGCCTCTTCTGCCGTGGCAAGTGTCTTAGGGCCGACAATGCCGTCCACTACAACAGAGTATCCATATCTGTTAAGCGCCTTCTGAAGAAGTCGTCCCCCGCCCCTAAGCCCATGGTTCACGCACGCGTCGAAGTGGGCAAATGCAAGAGGGTGCTGTAGCTTATCGGCCTTACCTGCCTTGTAATAATTGCGTTCGTATATTATCCTCGCGTGTTCCTTCGTGAGCGTCTTGACCGTTACATTCTTTGGAATAAGTCCAGCCAACTGAGCTGAGGCAAGTGCCGCGGCGGTGATGCCCATGTTTGTTTCCCCGCCCTTGTCGGCCGGGTCGTTGACATATCCACCCTCGTAGCACAACACCTCGTGCAGATACTCCATTGGAAGAGATTCATTAATCTTGCCAACTTTAAGCGCTGTTCCGGAAGAAAATATCCCCGTAATTTTGTCCATGATTCCCATGTGTGCCCCTCCTTAGAAGTCTATATCCTCGTCCTTCCACCCCTTGAATATCCTTGGATTCAGTCCTTGATTCATTAGATTCTTATACTTGTCGAGCTGATATGGTAACTTCGGATTATTCTTCTTGCTCATATACAAGTCCTCGGGGTTCATCGTCTGGAGAAAATCGAAAATGCGCTTCGGACCTGAATATGGCATACCTAATATAAACGACAGCATCTTAGCAACCTTACTAGGGTCTATTGGTTTGTCAAGATTAATCAGAGTTTCTACTCCGTCATACACGGCAGAAACCGCCTGAGAAATAGGGTCACTTGATGCCCTATACCCTGTCATCTTTCCTGACAATACCTTCCCTGCTATAGGAATAGAGTTTATTTCCTCAGCCGTGAAAGCCTGCAGCCACTCCTCTTTACTCTCAGGAGCTTTGCCGTTCTCAATCGACCACACCACCGCACCAGCAAGCCCCAGCGCTATGGTCTGTACTGCCAGCTTGGAGAACTGCTTGTTCTTGAAGTAGCCATATAGGTCATGTGTCGCGATGTTCCACGCATTGTTCAGCTCGTTTGTGAAAATAAGCGCCATGTTCAGCGCCTCGGAATGCTTGTACAACATTGGCAAGTCTTTGGCCGCTGAGGCTGACTGCGTGTTGAGGATGGTCCTTGTCGCCCTGGCCGCGGCCGCTTCCTCTCCCCAGCCCAAGTCCCTGTACCTGTTAAAGACGGCGTTCCAGCCTATAGTGACTGCGACCTTGTCGAAACAATACAGCATAGACAGCCCGGGGTCTCCGAGCACCTTGACCACGGACTCTATCACCCCCGTACTTTCGCGCTTCCTCAGGTCGTCCAACACCTGCTCGTAGTCACGGAGCTTCATCTCAGGTGACATCTGCTCCATGAATGTTTTTTGCCGCTCCCAGTCTATTAACGCGCTCCTCGCCGACGACAGGAAGTACCCGGGGCCTGCGTCGGCCGCCGCAAGGAGGGAACTAGGTACCTGTTTAAGCATGCTCCCTATATTGTACGCAAGCCACATTCTAGCCATATTGCCCTTCATAGCTCTTAGATGCTTGGAAATCAGGTCGTCGTGCTTGTAAGCATCAGGTGATGCAATATCACGCACCCACTCAGTTGTTGCACGATATACAACATCTCCGTACTTATCCTTGATTATCCTTCCGAGCGCCGGCATGCCCGGCCTAAAGTTCTTGTCGGGGAGAAGCGCGTTGAATCTGCGCACCAGCGCCCCGTAGGCCATAAAGTGTTCGGCGTTAGTCACGTAATGCAACAGGGTTTCATAGTACCCAAGCCTTAAGTCGGCGTCGAAGTTCTTATCAAGTATCTTCCTATTCTTAGTCATGTTATGCGATACGTATTTCTGTTCCATTCTTCGCTGTGACTCAATCTTAGTAAAGTTTAGGAATGACTCTACAGCTGTTTTCTGCGTGTCATATATTGCCGCATATGGAATCGGGAAATAGTTCGGCTCTTTCTGAAGGGACTCATCGAACTTATCGGCCATGTATACTCTAAGTCGCTCGTAGTATTCATTCAGCAGCGGCATTGTTTCGTCAACAAACTTCTTGCATGGTTCAGGAATGTTCTGCTCGATAAGCGCGTAGTCCTCATCTAGGATTCCAAGCGCGTTCGCCACAGCCCACTTGCCGCGCGGGTTCTTCCATAATGCATATATATGCATCATCTCATTGAGCGTGAAGCTCTTCTGCTCTCCGTTGGGCATAGTCAAGCGGTACGGAGTTTTAGTTACCAAGTCCTTTACGCCGATGCCAAGCTTGAGTTGCAACTCTTCTATGCTCTCGTTAAATCTGATAAGCCCATAGAGTTTCTGTGCCTCAGCCTTATCAGCACCACCGATGAATGTCTGCGCGAACTTGCCAAGTCCGTCCTTATACCCATCTATCATATCGAATATCCTGTCCATGCGCCATGTAATGCCTGCCGTGGCGTGGGCGGCGGCCAAGAGTTTATTCTTCTTGCCTGAGCTTTTAGCCTTGAGGACTTCGGGGACTTCCTCCTTCGCGGCCTTCCCCACCTTGCTAAGGCGTTCCTTGATGGCCTCAGGGTCAGTCCCATCTAGAATAGGACGTAGCTCCTTATACGCATTTTCGACGGGAGCCATGAAGTCGCGTATCCATTGTTTCTTGAGCTTAACGCCTTCGTCATATACTTTCTTAACGCCGACATACGCGGCCATAAGTTCCCCGGCCGTGACCTGTTCAAGCGGCTTCATGTAAACAAGCTCCATCTCAAACGGAGTCCGCTCATCTTCTGGCTTTGCCAAAGCGCGCTCCCTTGCGGCCGCCAAATCCTCCGGTGAGGCCATGGCCTTATACAGCCTCTTGCCTAGTCCTAGGCTGGTAAGTGTGGCAGAGATAGTATCCCTAGCCGTTACCCTCGTCCTTTTGCTCTCTGACATAGCCAGCATGCGCTTAGCCACAGACGTAAGCCGATTACGAACAAGCGCCTGTTCAGCCTCAGTAAGGCCGGGAATCTGCGCCTTCCCCGTGAGAGTGCCAAGCGAAGTAGCAGTGCCAACCCTAGATAGTAATCTGCGTGCCGCCGCCTCCGGTGACTTTAACAGCTCGTCCGTAGTGGGCAGAGATACGAGCTTGTCGTACAGCTCCTTAAGGTCGGGGTAGTCCTTGACCGCTACAGCATCGGGTATCTCCCCGCTATTCATCGCGGCAATAACCATGTTATAGTGAAGGCTCTTTTTAAGCGCGTCTTCTTCTATTTCGCCACTAGCTATCCTCTTCAGCGTTTTTGTATCATATGGTGACTTTATTTTCAACTTCTCTATTAGGTCGTCACGACTCTTGATGTCAAGCCCCGCTTCCTGCGCCTTAAGAACGGCATCATCTAGCGTCAGCGCATCTTCCTTGCTAGACACAAGCCCGCGCTTTGCCTTCCTGAGTAGCGACACTTCCGTATCGCCTAGCGCCGCCTTAAGTTCATCAACCCTTAACCCTCCTGCCTTCTTAATCACGTCCATCGTCGTATGTACAGATAGCAGGTCTGACCCAAACTTGCGAATCTTCTCCATGGCCTCGGCAGGCATCTTGTCCTTGTTAAGGCTCATATAGTCATCAAGCGACATTCTCCATGGCACAGCCTGCAGTTCCTGCCCGGCAAATTTCTGTACAGACTGCAATGCTATATCCCACATCTTCTTTGTTTCGTCAGCTAGCCGGTACTCAGGAGCACCTCCGCGAATGCCCTCTATCATCTTCTCCATTGAATCTATTGTGTTCTGCCTCGCCATGAACTCGCTCATCTTAGTTGCGCCCGTCCTAAGCTCGCGCATAGCCTGCACATAGCTTTTGCCGGAAAGCATAGAGTATATCCTAGCGTTCTCTTTGAGTTGTGACGGTTCTCTGTTTGTGTACATTGACAACAAAGCATTCATTGTAAGGTCGCTGATGATTGCCCGTGACGTATCCTCGTTAATTCCGTTCTCATGAATCATTGAAAGATACTGAGGCGTGGTCAATAGTGAGTCTACGAGGAAGTCCGTAAGCATGAGCTTAGCACCTGTAGGACCCATTGCCCCGACAAGATAGTTGGATATCCCGTACATTGAGCGGTACAGCCCAGCATTGAGTCGCTCTAAAAGCGTGCCGTCAGTAGTGAGGAATGCGTGAGTGCCGACCATTGCCGCGTTCGATGCCGCGGCTCTGGCCATCGCTTGGAATCCCTGCTCACCAGCCGACGCCCCGCCTATCTTAGCCACAGCTGATATGCTATCCGCTATAGTGCGTGCACCTGTGGCGCTAAGCGCGGCCTTTGTCATGCTCGCGAATGCGAAGTAGTTCGTCATTATGCCCGCGAAGTCGGCGACGCTATTCTCAATATCATTTAAGATTGTAGGAATAAACCCTGCGGCCTTGGCCTCAATTTCCCTGTTCGTCGCATACCCCTTCACAAAGCGGACAAGCTGGCTTGTATCCTCAAGAGGCCGACTAACTGCCGCCTGAAGTTCCTTGATTTTACCATCTATCCAGCTTCCATCTGGAGCTAGCTTCTCAAGCCCCGAATACAATAGCTTGCTTGCGGCCTGAACTGGCTCAACCGTGGCCTTTATAGCCATGCGCCCTGCGAAGTACGTAAGCGTATTCAAGAACGATGCGTCATCATTATAGAAATAGACTACATCGCCCGCGTCATCGATACGGCTTGTGTCTGATAGACTGCGCTTCTTAGGGATAACGACTTTCTCTGTGGCAATGTCCAACTTATCGGCTATAGGAAGCAATGCATGAACATTCTGGATTGGAGCATCTGTGAAAAATGTCTCAAGCGGGTTAACTTCCCCCTTGGCCTTGCGCTCCTTTATCTCCGATAGTTTCACTCTAGCCTGTTCTGGAGTAAGATAGTTCAGCCTCGCGAACAGGTCTACCCTCTGCTGTTCTTGGTATTCTTTTGTCTGCCTATAGTTATCTGGCGTGCGTCCTACAGCGGCATTTATAGTGGATAGTGGCGTGCCTTTGAACTGTGCCATATTGAGAATCTGGCTTATACGCGCGTCTATCTGCTGGTCGGGCAACCCCATCTTCCTGTACTCGTCTATCTCATCGGCAAAGTTGGGATACTTTAGAATGAGCGGAATCATTGCAGGCCAACTTTCTTCATAATACTCTTATCAGGCGACGTGATGTTACCTGATAGCGACGGCTGTTTACCGCCCTTCGGAGTCACAGTCGGAGCATCGCTAATGAATACCTGCGCTCCATCATAAGCGCTTCCTACAGATATCATATCTACTATCTGCTGGAGTTCGCGGTATTTCTCCACCGCCTTCTTCTTGCCCGAGAAGATGCTGGACGTTTCAACCGAGGTAAGCAGGTCGAGCGCAACCTTACGCATAAGCGCGGGGTCGTCCTGCACGTTCTCGCGTTGAGAAATCCACCCAGCCCTAAGCCTAGCGCCCTCCTTAGGCGTGATGGCTCGCTTATCATTAACAAGCCACTCAATCGCGTTGTTCATATACATGTCAATATTAGAATAGTCTACCGCGTTTGCCCTAGCTTTGCCCTGCATCTTGTAGCTAATGTCAACCATGAGATTCTTTGCAAACGCACTAGGCAACACCTTAGCGCCCCTGTAAATGTTTATCTGCTTCTCTATTTCCATCAGCTCAGATACGTCCTTGGCCAAGAATATCTTCTTGCTTAACGCGTTCTGGACAGACATAGCCTGTTCAAGCGGCACACTGAGCTTCCCAAACGGAGTTTCAACGCCGCTTGGGGCCGCCGCCGCAAGCGCCCTTGCCTTGCGTTCTGCCTCTACCATATTAATGAACATTCTGCCATGCTCAGGCGTTAGCTTATCAGTTTTAATTGCGTCTATCAATTCCTTTGTAGAAGGCAAATCTCCGCTCGCTATCCTGATTGTAAATGCCTTGTTGTTGGCGTCATATACTTCTTGCCTTGCCCTGAGCATGCGCATGCGCTGGTCGTCCTTAAGTTCCTGCCAATGGTTCTTGAGTATCTGTGTATCTTGAGTATCAAGTATCTTGTCGGCCTCGGGCGTGATTTCCCATTCCTTGCCTGCCTTTAGCGCAAGCTCCATTCTGCCAAGTTCTAGATTGACAGAGATATCTTTCTGCGCACTAAGCCTCATTTGTGTTAGTTCCGTATCAGGTATAAGTCCCTTGCCTGTGGCCAGTATCAAGTCTATTGCCTGCAGGTCGTTATTCTCTTTGGCCTGCGCTACGCCTGTTAATATAGTAGATTTTATGTGGTCTGTTTCCTTTTGAAGCTCAAGCGTTTTGATGCGTTCGCGTGAGTTCTCAACGAAAACAGGCCAGAACTCATTCTTGAACTTCTGCAACGCGCCATTAGACGTGAAGCCTGATGATACAGAGTCAAGTATCTTATCGCGTTCCTCATTGAATGCCGCCTCAAAGCCGCCCTCTGAATACGGTTCGTTCTGGAGTCTTAACAATAAATCCGTAACCTGCCTATCGGCCATCGTCTTGGCCGCTATCATCTCTGCGGCAGAGCGTTGCTCATATAGCCTATTGCCAAGCTCGGTCATCTGCTGTCCGACATTAGCCGCAACAGCCGCCTGCATCTTATATACGTCCGCCCCTGAATCAAAAAGGACGTTCTGCGGAGGCACTGCGCCCTGCGAAGGGAGCGAAACCTGTCTTTCGTATTGAGGCACTTTCAGCATCTAATCACCGCCTATCTAGGCTTGCCCATCACGTCAAATATATTATAGAAGGAAGTTGCACCTGAAAGAACAGAGCCAATTGTAGCGGTACGGCTTGCCGCCTTCCCAGCCGCCAGCGCGTATCTAGCGCCCTGCCTGTAGTTCTCAGCCATGGCAAGATTGCGATACGCCTCTGTCTTGCCGCCGTAGCGCAATGCCAGAATATCCTTCTCCCCCTTAATCATTGTTTCCATCGCGACTTGCCATGGAGTGCCTGTGCCAGTCTTGAACCCAGCCTGCGCGTAGACGGCCTTCTGCTGACCAACCGTACTGCGTATCTTCTCGCGGAGCATCTCCTCTTCCCATGCCATTTTATCAAGAGCGGCCTGCGCGTTGGAAGCCGCGGCGTTGGCATTAGCCTGTAAGGCCTGTGCCTCTGCGCTTGCACGCTGTGACGCGGCCTGCCCCTGAGCATACATCGAGTACATCTGCGCTCCAGCCCCTATAATAGAAGCCCCTATCCCACTGCTAAATAGCATGCTCATTTTACTATCGCCATCATTTTGAAGTCTTTGCCAAGCATGAATTTCCGCATCGTCCCTTCCTCCTCAAAGCCCAAAAAGCGAGCTAGTCTTAAGTTCTGTTTGGACTCTGCAAGCACGTACGCCTGTACCCTGCTTAGATTATACGCGTTTATTGCCGTGCGTAAATAATTATTTATCAATTTAACTACTGATATCTTGTGCCGCAATATCCGCCAAGTACTGACCATCCAAGCCTGCCCGACCCCGGGATGGAGAAGAAGAATCCCGCCACAGCCTATAATCCCACGCTCATCATATACCGTCAATGCAGGCCCCGATTTATATAGCGTTTCTATATTTTCCTCGCTGAACAAAAATGAGTAAAATTCAGGTTCAGAATATACGCTCTTAAGTGCCGCACAATGCGTTGGGTTAAAGGGCACGGACTTTATCATTATTCAATCTCCATCTCTGCGATAATCATTGTAATCGTCAGCGGTAGTGGCGCGTCCTGTGTGATGTAGACATACCTATTAGCATCAAACCCCGATGGGATATTGACCGTAACATCACCAGAGAACAGCTCAGGATATACGCCCCCACTCTCCCCGCCTGACGTGCGCAAAGAAACACGCTCAAGCCTAGTTTCATCAGCCCCCGCCATAAACGCAGAAGATTTGTACAGCCGTATAATTGCCTTAACTACGCGCTTAATTAATGCCTGTATCGTGCCGCCTTCTATTGGAAGTTCTAGATTCATCGTTTCTATCACTGGCGCGTAAGGAAGTCCCACCTTAATATCCGAGCCATACTCGCCTTCCTCTAGTGATATCGTCCCATTGGCCACAACCTTCTTAGGTGACACAACCCCATCATATGTGACATATACAGTCTTGCCTTCTAGGTAATCCAGCCCAGACACAGCGTTAACCGCCTTTGCTGCTGTGCCCCCTCCAGTATATGTACCATAGCTCCTTGTGTCCGCGGAGAATAGTTCGAACGTATCGGTGGTGGTATTCTGGACGCGGAATATTCTCCTGTTTATCTTATCCATTCCCAACACACCTGAGATATATACCATTTCTCCAGCGACAAAGTTATGCCCCGGGGCTGTTACGACAGGAGGCGAAGCGTTCGTGATGTTCGTTATCGCGTATCTTGTGCTCCGATATCTGCTCCAACTGTCCATGAACGCCATCTCTGATTCGCTCTCGTCCCAAGGAACAATTCGCTCAATATAGCGCTTAGTTTGTCCGTTAATCGTGCGCCTGACAACAAACCATGCCTCATCACGCAGACAGCAGACAGACTCAACAGCCCCATCTGTTTCAAAGACGCTCCATGCCACGACCTGTTCTGCCGTCATAAGCGTCAATACTGCAACACGTCCGCTCTCAAGTACGCAGAATATCGTAGAGCACGGCAATAGCTGGTTATCCACGGCCACTATCCTATCGCCTTCGAAGATGTGTTCTGAGAGAAGAGAAAGATTGACAGCGGAGTGCCTATCTGTCATATAATCATAGACAAGACTGCGAAGCCTAGTCCCCTTATCTTGCACATACACGACAGCGTCCTCATTGATAAGAGGCTGGATATTCTCCCCGCCTATAATCGTTTCCCGCGCGGCCTTATCCTTAACAAGCCAGATAGAAGAACTTGTCCCAACTACTAGTCCCGACTTGTTCATCAGCCACCTAATAGAGTTGGAATCATCAGCCAGCATCGCGTAATCAAGCGCGTCGTCATCGTTGTCGCCCGTTTCGAAGTTGTCGTACTCGCCTATCTTCGAACCGTAAATCTTCTGCGGGGCTGAGTCGCCCCCTCCAAAGAACAGCCTATCCTGATAAAACGTCACGGCATATGGATATCCTACGGCAGGCGAGAACGAACCAAGATACCAATCAGAGAGTGGTACGCCAAGCATCTTTATTGGGCGTTTGACGATAAAAACATGACTAGGAGTAGTTGTCCCTGGCCCTCCTACCCTATGATATGTTTTTAATTCTAAATATGCATAATCCTCTGCATATTTATATCTAAAATTCCATATAAATTGCATTATGTCACCATCTGCATAAAGCCTTACCATTGGAGTTACATTATTATAATCTATCGAACGTAAAACACCTGTGATTATAACATTGGTTGAACCCACTGCATTCCTAAAAACATCATACACGCCCCACGTAGCGCCATTGTCAACAGAATATTGAAGTTCTACAGAACCTCCACGCGTAGTTTCATTAACGCCATAGAATTGTCCACTCATCTCCCATTCTCCATCAACATTCCATGGCCCAGCAAATACGCCAGAACTGCTTGGATCATAACAACCTTTGTTTATAAGAGTTGCTGGCATCGTATAATCAACACGAATCCATCTCCCAATATCTGTGGGAGAAAGGGGGGTTGAGTCTGAGAAAACACCATAAACCTCAGAATTAACAAGTCCACCGCTTCCTATATACTGTGTGAATGTGACCTTATTATCGGTTGTGTTCATATCAAGGAACGGCCCGTTGCGAAAGACGAACTCGACAAACTCCCAGTTGTTGTGGGAGTGCCTGATGAGCTTCATCGTCTTATATCCGCGGCACGCGATGTATAACACGTCCCCATCTTGGGCAATTCTGAGCTTGTGCAAGTCAGCCTCGGAATAGATGCTGGTGAGGGTATAGGGAACAGGGGTGGTATCGTTAGTCATTATCTGCGCGCCGTCTATATAGAACCTGACGTACTTGTCGCCGAACTCTAGAATGTACTCTTGGTCATCTGAGAATGTAAAGCGCTTAAGAACGGAGCGTTTGTTCGAATACCTAGCCTCCGCAATGAACTGCATACCGTGGCGTTTTGATACTCCGCCGTGTGGGAATACGACCATGTTACGCAATTTCTGTGCGGCGTTGAAATACTTGGCATAATCAACCCTGCCATATATCCTTGGGGAAAACTCGCCTGCCGTGAAGTTTGTCAGAAGCCCCCTTACTACGTTACTGCTAGGCATGTTACCACCGCCTCGTGACGAACGAAGAATCTCTGGATATGTACTTGTTTATACGCGGTGACCTGCCCCGTGCTGTGGCCATGGCCTGCATGAACATATTCTCATATAGCTGTTTATGTTCAAGGCTTGCCTTAATTGACGGGACTAAGTCTGCCGCCAAGCGATACCTGACGCACCTGATAAGTAACTGTGACCATGATGGAACTTCGTTGTTCCTTCTGATATACAGTATCCGCGCTGAGCCGTGGTTGGTGAGTATAGCCTCGCCCTCTATCTCCCAGTCATTAAAAGGTTCTTCATGTTCATAAAGGGATACTATCCTGAGGCAATCAGAAGGAAGATGGAATCTGTGCCCCCACTCAAAGGCAGGAGGTGGCAGGGACTCTGCAAGCTGTTGCCTCGTGAGGCATTCCGGCCATTCATAGAGGGATTGCGTGTAGTCCCGCGCTGAATCCCACAGCCCAGCACATGCCCTTGACACCTTGTCAGGCTCGTTGAGAGAAACTATTGGCATTTCGCCAAGGTCACGGAGCGCTTGGTTGCATATGTCTAATATAGTGTACGCCATGTCATCACAACCTATCTATCCACTTGAAGTCATCAGCCTCACCAGAGTACAGCGGGTACAGGCAGAAATGAGCAATAGATATCACCGGGTATAGAGTCAAGCCTGCCAGATACAGGAACGGAGCAACTAATAACTCCGCTCCGAAGCCTGACAATGCTATAAGTCGCTGATGTTTTGGTGTGTCCTCCGGCATGTCCCAAATGAAGCGGAACCCTTGCCTCCTGAAAACTAGGTGATGTCCGAAGGTTAGGGCGGTCAGGTAGTGCC
>CAYNGF010000099.1:0-12973 GCA_964396515.1 uncultured Paludibacter sp. | reverse complement strand
CAGCGTAATTTTGCGCAAATAATTTAAAGAATCAACATAACTCAATGAAAAAACTATTAATCGCGATATTTTTTATAATATCGATTTTTGCAAATGCAGAAAACTCAACAACAAAATTTGCGGTTACCGGACAGGCTGTTGATTCGTTAACCGGCGAAACCCTTCCTTATGTTACCTGTACGGTAGTTCAGGAAAATAATCCACAGAAAGTAATTACCCGATTTGCCGGCGATATTGACGGAAAATTCACCGGAGAAATAAAAACTGCCGGAAAATATATGTTGATAATTTCGTGCGTAGGACAAGATCCTGCAACGAAAACATTTACTGTTAATGATGCAAATCCACAAGCAAAATTAGGAAAAGTATTACTCTCTGCAGGTAAACAAACACTGAAAGATGTAAATGTGGTAGTTACCCGCCCTTTAATAAAAGCCGAAGCCGATAAAATTACTTACGATGCGGAGCAGGACCCTGAATCGAAAACTTCGACCGTGCTTGATATGCTGCGTAAGGTTCCAATGGTTACTGTTGATGGACAGGATAATATTCAATTGCAAGGCTCATCAAACTTTAAATTTTTCCTCAATGGCAAACCAACCAATATGTTTAACAATAATCCGGGTTTAATACTGAAAAGTATGCCGGCAAACATGGTAAAAAATGTGGAAGTAATTACCCAACCCGGAGCAAAATATGATGCCGAAGGAATTGGAGGAATCATAAATATTGTAACCGCTCTGCAGGCAGGCGCTTCAGCCGAAGGATATTCCGCAACTATTAACAGTCAGGTTTCAACACGTGGCTCGTATGGTGCTGGTTTAAATTTGATGATTCAGAAAGGGAAGTTTAGTTTTTCAGGAAATTACAATTATAATTTTAACGAGCAATTTCCAATTACCACATCAACCGAACGAAACACCTACATTCCCGGAACGCTTTACCAGAAAGGCACGCAGGAAGCTACTATGATAAATAAAACTCCGATGCAATTCGGCAGCGGACAATTGAGCTATGAACTTGATACAATGAATCTTTTCACATTTTCATTCAATCGAAGATACGGAAGACCTAACAGCACAATTAATGGCATCACCGAAAATTTCGACAACAACGGAAATAATATATTTTCATATTCACAAAAAAGCGAGCAAAAACAAAGCTGGGGTTCCACCGATTTCGGGCTCGATTATCAACGTTCGTTCAAAACCAAAGGTGAATTGTTAACCGTGTCGTATAAACTGAGCAATACGCCCAACAGCAGTAATTACGAAGCTACCAATGCACTCAATCCACTTTATGTGAGCCGTCCACAACCCGGTTTATCTCAAAAAATCATCAGCAACAACATTGCTTCGACCAACGAACACTCTTTTCAGGTTGATTATACAAAGCCCGTCGGCAAGGGACAAACACTGGAAACCGGTTTAAAATATATTTTACGTATCAATTCCAGTGAAAGCGAAGAGACGTATGATTATTTCGATTTTTCAAAAGCTTATCCGTTTGAGCCTATTATTCGTAAAGACACGGTTTGGAATTTCAACAACACACAAGATATACTTGCAGGCTATGTAAGCTACAATGCGAATATTGGAAAGTGGAGCATGAAAGGTGGTGTACGCTACGAATATACATGGTTAGATGCTACATTTAACGAAACCGACAAAAATTTCAGTGCCGATTACGATGCCTTGGTTCCCTCTGCAATTGTAACTTACCGGCTTACAGATATGAACAACCTGAAATTAGGTTACAATATGCGTATTCAACGTCCGAGTATCGGTTATCTGAATCCTTATGTTGATCGCCGCGACCCGAATTATATCAGTTATGGAAATCCAAATCTCGATCCTGAAAAAAACCATAACATTACGTTAACATACAGCAGTTTCAGCGCTAAATATAATTTAAATGCCGAACTATCCTATCGTTTTGTAAATAATGCCATCGAACAATATTCATTTATAAAGGAAGGCAGTACAATACAGGAAATTACATACGGGAATATCGGTCAAAACCAACGATTTGGATTGAATCTTTTCGGAAGTTACCGCGGTTTGCCGTGGCTGAACCTTTACACTAACGGTAATATTAATTATGTGGATATGAAAAGCCAGACCATGAATCTGGCTAACAGTGGATTTAGCGGACGTTTTTATTTGGGTGGAACGATAATGTTACCAAAAGATTTCCGTATCAGCACCGGAGGTGGTGGTAATTTACCGCAAATCAATTTGCAAGGTAGCCAATCATCGTTCTTTTTTAGTTATGCAGCATTATCGAAAGATTTTTTGCAGAAACGTCTGAATGTTTCGGTTAGTGGTGTTTATTTGCCTGTACCGCATATTTACATTACTACCAAAGGCATAAATACTTTAACCGGTAAGGCTACTTTCGATCAGAAAACCGATGTTCATTTGACAAAAAATACGGAACTGCGCTTTAATGTTTCTTACCGAATCGGAGCGATGAATATGCAAGCCAAGAAAACGAAAAAAACTATTTCGAACGATGACCAGAAAGAAAAAGAAAATACAAATTTTGGCGAAACTCCGATGTAATTTTTAATTTACAATTTACAATTTTTTAATTTACAATTAATTTAATAGTTATTATTTCAATTAAATTTATAAGACACATATTAACAAATAGTTAGATATTAATATAAGGTTCGACCACATAGTTATTGATGCTTTAGCATCAATGTTGTGCTTACAATTTATTGTAAGCAGCTATGTGTACTTCAAATTTTAAAATCTTTCAGTTTTCATATTAACCTATTGTGAACTATGTGGTTATAATTTTAATCCATATAAACTCTAATAAGATTTTTAAAAGCAATAAATTGTAGAGTATATTAAATCAGTGTTTTAAATTTGTTATAAGAACGGTATCAGACAAAAGTTTGATGCCGTTTTTTTGTGATTTGAACAAACATGTTCTGAAAGATTGATTTGAAAATCAGTCAAAACAACCTACCTTTGCACTATGAGTTTATCGCTTTACATTTTTAATCCTGAGCACGATTTAGCGCTGGCAAATTCAGACCATAATTTTATGGCGCCACTTTCGGCACGCAAATTAGCGCACGATTTAGCGGCTTTGCCTTTGTGGTATTCCGACGAGAACAGCCACATTTATGCTTCAATAAAAAATAAAATCCGGCTAAATGAACTGCAAAATTTATTTCCGCAATTAGCAAACAAAGAAATTGTGGCGCAACCTGATTTTGAAAAAATAAAATCTTTAAATGTCTGGGGTTGGGATAACGCCGTGATAAAGCAATTCTTAAACATCGGTGCGCCTGAATATCTGTTGCCAAATTCGTCTGTTGTTGAAAATATAAAGCGTTTATCGCATCGACATAATGCCATTGATGCTTTAAATTTTGTCCGTAATAATGCATCAACATCGCTTAAAAAAATCTTTCCGGAAAAACCTGTTGAAATTTTCGATTTGAATGTTGCCCAAGAATTTGCCAAAGTTCATAAACCTGCCCTTTTCAAAGCGCCTTGGTCGGGAAGCGGAAAAGGATTAAGTTGGGTGCGCGGAAAATTATCTGACAGTCACCGAGGTTGGATAAAAAACACCATTGAAAAGCAGGGAAGTGTTATAGCGGAGCAAATTTACAAAGTTCTTGAAAATTTCGCCATGGAATTCGAGTGTGAAAATGGCGAAGTATCATTTGTAGGCTATTCGCTTTTTGAGTCGGAAGGCGGAATTTACAGAGCAAATATTTTAATGTCCGATGCCAAAATTGTTGAACATCTCACAAAACATTTTATCAGCAAAGAAAATTTACTGGAAGTTCAAAATCATTTAAGGGAGTTTATACAATTGAATATTGCTCCTGGTTATTCAGGTGTTCTGGGAATTGATATGTTTATATTTGAAGAGAATAAACTTATAAAGCTACATCCCTGCGTTGAAATCAATCTGCGTATGACGATGGGATATGTAGCACATGAATTTTTCGAAAATTTTGTAGATAAAGATGCTGTGGGTAAATTTTATATTGACCATTATCCAGCTACAGGAGCATTATGGATTGACCATAGCGAACGAACGAAAAAATTTCCCCTCGAAGTTGAAAATGGCAGAATAAAAAGCGGTTACTTGTCGTTAACCGAAGTAGGTGAACACTCAAATTATAGAGTAAGAGTGGAGGTGGAATAGGTAATTAAAAAACTTTCCCGAAGATAAATCTTCGGGAAAGCTGATTAAAAATTTAATTTCACTTACTTTTCCACGATCACCAATTTTTCCAATCCAACCGGTTTAGTGTTGTTGAGCCTTACATCAACCATATATAAGCCGGGAACAAGTTTGAGTTTCCCGATTCTATAATTCAGTATTCCGGTTGAGGTATTCCTGTTTTCAGAATAAACAAGTTGTCCTGCAGTATTGTAAATTCTGATATTCAATTCGCCAACAATAGCTTCTTTCAGATGAAGCACAAATTCACCGTTCGAAGGATTTGGGGTAATGGTAATATTGTTTTTAAACAAGGTAATACCGGGCACATTTGTTTGAGTAATCTTAATCAACACTTCGTCAGGTTCCGAATCGATTACTCCATCGTTTACAACAAGACTGAATGCAAGTATTTCTCTACCATCGTAAGGAACAATAAATGTAGGTCGGGCGATGCTCGAACTGCTTAAAGTAACGCCTTCAGGAGCAGTCCATTTGTAAGTGAGTTGATCGTTGTCCGGATCGGAAGAACCATTGCCATCCAACATTACTAATGTTCCGGCAGGTATCTGAAGCTGATCGAGTCCTGCATTGGCAACAGGTATTTTGTTTCCTCTCAGTGTCCATTGAGCCGAAGGAGAAAGCGTACCGGAGCCTCCGCTTAAATACTTTTTCAGATTTGCAGTAAGAACCGAAATAGAGAATGCACCACCCTGAGCCACACCTCTGCTACCAAAGTTCGATACAGTAAATTGTGTCTCGTTATTTTTCGTAACTATCAGTGGCATGCCTGTAATCAAATTTCCGTTTAAACGGCATTCAAGATTATCTTTTATGATGGACTCATTCAATAATCTGTCGGAGAAATTCAGCGTTACAGAATTTGGATGTTTACGTTGCAAACCAGGGGCAGGTAAATTAGCCCACGAAGCCGATAATGGAGCAAGATCGATAAACAGCGGAATTTCGGTAGTTGCTGTATTTCCAAGTGTGTCCACAGTTTGCGCCTGCAATTTCATACTTCCTGTAGCAGGGATATTTAACGGGAGCGTAAACAATCCTGTCGAAGGCGGCAGCGTATCAAGTAATAAAATGGAATTACCAAAGCTGTTGTAATACATTCTTACGCGTGCTTTTTCTTGATTTACTCTCATCGATACATTCAGATTTGAAGTAGAAGTTACGCCATCAGTTGCAGAGAAACCAAAGTCGGGTGCAACCTTCAGTTCGCTTACCGCTGCAGGAATTGTTCTGTTGACTGTCCATTTCTTTTCTACCATACCAGCACCATTATTCCCTGCCATATCAGCAATTCCCGATAAATCGAACTTCAACGAATACTTGCCTTCGTAATAGGTCAGCAATCTGAAATCGTTGATACGATACGTAGTATCATTTATTTGCACAATATTCAATTGTGAAACAGGCTGTTGTTGCGTGTCGCGCCACAATTGCAGCATTGCTAATGCTACGCCTGTAACGGGTTCGCTGAATACTACTTCGGCTGAAGTATTGTGTTGGAAGTCGTAACCACCTGCATTGATGAGCGTTACTTTTCTAATCGAAGGAGCTTGCGTGTCAAATTTCCAGTTCGCCGATTGATTTTGATAGCCAAACACACCGGTTCTGGACTTGATGTTGACCAAATCAACAGTAAGTTCATAGATGCCATTGTCGGTCATCAGGTTGTCAAGTCCATTAATTTTAAACAACTTAGCGTCCGCATCCATACGTGTAATTGTAGGTTCAACCGATATTACACTACCATTCTTTTTCCAGATCAGTTTGTTGTTTCTGAATGTGAGTGTATCAATCGGTACGGTAAAGCGTATCATCATATTGCTGAACGTTGTACGTGTTACTCCACCGTTTGCAGGAATTCCGATAAACTCAGCAACAGCAGGCGTATTGGTAAACTGCGACCACGATATTTGTTTTGCAAAATAGCCGCTTTCGCCGAACAGATTTTTAATTCCCGTGGTTTCAATGGTTAGTGCATAATACCCATCCTGAATAGTAATAGGTGATAAATCAACATCGTAAGTTGTAGAATTTATCTGCGTAACAGTTACCGTATTATTCATCAGATTCGGTCCGTTCTGGCAATACAATTTCATATCTTCCCATGTGAAAGTAGAATTGTCAATCGCTTTTTCGAACACAATTCTTGCACTTAAAACACGTGTAGTAGAAACGGTGGTTGGTATATTTTCGATACGTAAAACTACCGGCGGATCCACCTGACGAGGCACAAACTTAATGATATATTTGGTTAATTGTACAGCAGCAAACTCATCAACAAAATGTATCAGATTTTCGTAAACCGGTTCTTTTCCATCAGGCATTGTAACATGTGTTTGCCAGATATTATCGAGCGGAAGCGCTTTATTGTCGCTCATGCGGGTGATACTCTGAATTTTGTAACGACCTCCCGTTGGGTCGGCAACTTTACCGTAGTTCCATCCAAAGAGTTTTGGTGTAACATGCAGTTCAATCTGATAGTCGGGTGCTGAAAGATTTCCGTAGGTAATCATATTATTTACAGGTGCAACGGGTAAAACTGCTCCCTGCGAAGTATAAATTGCATCGGGTGTTTCAGCAGCATCCTGCACTTCGTTCACAAGGAAATCGTTAATTCCATCTTCGACACTGTAAACACGCATGCTTTTAATCAACTCATGCAATGTTGCGCCACTCACCAGACTTAAATCGGGGTTGCCAAAACTGTTAGCGTGAACTACGCGTGTTTCATAATTAACAAAATGTCCCATCAAACTTGAAGTAAACCACCACTGACCAATTGCGGTTGATTTTGGTGGAATATTTCCAAAATCGATGTTGGTTAAACCAAGCTGACGTTCCTGACCATTCAGATTTGAACCGATTAATGCCAATTTAATTGCCAATCCTTTTTCGTTCTCGATAATTTCAGGTTGAGCTGATTCTACGCGAACTTTAGTAGCGGGTCCATACCCATTATTCTGGATCATCAATGCTAATTCAGCAGGAATTACCGGTTCAATTGCTTCAGTCAATGCATCGTCGCCAAAAATATCGCGTTGCATAAAGTAATGCAGGAACAAATCAGGACTCGGATTCACATCCAGTGTTACAGGGAACAACTGTTTTGTTACTTCAAGATCAGTAAAAGGATCAACATAAGAGAATGAGCCACCAAACGAGTAACTTGTAGGAACCTGAGGTGCAGCGCCTTTTTCAGGTATAAACAGAATACTTGCACTACCTTTTTTACCAGCGCCTAATTCGCCTGTTCCATCAATTCCGGTAAGAATACTCAATGCTTTCGTATTAATCTGGAAGAGGTCGTTGCAAAGTACACCTTGCGAATTCCGAACTTCAAGATTGAGCTTAATTTTTGTCATGGCAGTTTGTGTATTACCGTTTTCAATTGTAAGCGTACCTTCGAAAGCTTCGCGCGTCATCGTAAGTTTTTGCGAAATTTTTATGGTGATAGATGCACAAACCGAGCTTTTACCGGTATTTACCTGTTCTTTTAGTGTATTGTAAGCAGTATTTGTCATCTGGGTTATACTTGTGTATCCCCTGTTTAATGCATACTGGGTTGCAGAATCTTCAAGCGCTACATATTCTTTCAACAAATCATCGTTTATTATGTCCGGGAATTGAGCATTGGGTACAAAAATATTTAAGTTATGAGCTTCCAGTGTTTGATTCCACCGGTTTGCAAATGCTTCAACTTCTTCGGGTAAAATATCAGTACCGTAAAGTTTCTGATTTATATTGATAATATCCTGAGCCTGAATTTTTCTTTTGAAAATTGTAAAGGAGTCAACTTCATGAATAAAATCGGCAAAGTTTATTCTTTCAAATAATTGAGGATTTCCGGTAAATTCATCTATCCATTTCCTACCAGCATCGGCAGCATCCAAATAACACATCAAATCTGATGCTGCCTGTTTAATTATCGGAGGCATTACCTGTTTTTTTGCATTATTCATTCCTGCTGCATACAAAGGCATGGAAGGAGGACTTTTCCAGAAAGGTTCATCGATAAAACATGTTTTTAATGCACCGATTGCAGCAAGAATACACGCTCTGATAGGAGAAAGAAGATATCCACCTGCACAAGTAAAAACATCCCACGCACTGATACCATCGGCAAATGACTTAGCACATGCTACAGTGTTTATTACAGCTCCTACTTCAGGTGCAGCAAGACACCCTGCAATAGCTAATGCCAAATCCATCAAGCAATTATCACATTCCTTAACATCGGTTACAGATACAGTTGGACTATTACTTGAAGGTACAACATAACCATCGCCACCCCAACCGAGGGATGGACCATAGCTTCCACCACCATCACCTGGTCCATAACCGCCGGTAGAAGGACTTCCTATACAAACTCTTCCTGTAAAACTAAAGAGTTTTGCGCCGGTATGCCATTTCTTGTCAGGGCCACAATAGAAAGCGTGTCCTTCAATAACCACATTGTAACAATTTAAACCGGAATTTGCAGCTTTTTGCAACCCCTGCACAGGATTATAACCGGCTTTACGCTTCATTACCACAGGCACCTGAATTGACTGCTGTGCCAACAAATCCATTTTTGTAAAGTTGGTAACAAATTCATATTCCGGATCTTCAGGGAATGTCAACTCAACATCAGTGGCAGTAATCAATCCTTTATTTGTAAGTGTAACCATAAACGGGTACGTTTCATCGTTTACCAAATGCGGCATCTTATCAGGCATTTCCATGATAACTACCGGAGCAGGTACGTTGGTTTCGAACTTCATTATCAGATCAATCTTATATTCATCTTCAATCTCGGTTCGTACAACTTCCCATGTATATGAAATAGCCTGGAAGCTGATAAATATTGTTTGTTCGAGCGTTTTTCCGCCATCAATCACAATATTATTTCTGTAACCTTCGTGTTTATCAGCCTGAATTGTCATGGTATAATAACCTTCAGGAATACTGTCGGTAGTAAAAATACCATCTGCGCCCGTAAAACCTTCGGCAACAGTTACGCCACTAAACGGATGCTTGATTGTTACATGCGCATTCTGAACATGTGGAGCTTCATTGGTATTGTAGGTATATTCGTCAACCACATCTACTTGAACCAAACCTTTTGCATTGGATACTGCTTCAATTTTGTAAGGCATCAAAATGCCCTTGCCATGTTCGCAGTTAAAAGCTATAGAACCGTTTACAGGCGTATTTAGCAATAAATCATTGTCGGTGAGTTTGAGTGTAATCGTTGCATTTTCGCCGGTTTTCAGATTTGGAATAGTATCACTACTTACCAATGTCATGTAATTCACAGCAGGAACACTTACAATAATTTTTCCAGATTCTCCGGCTCCCTTGTTGAAAAGGGTAAATTCAACTAATTTGGAAGAACCTTTTGAAACGGTTGTAAGTAACGATGATGGATTTGTTTCGAGAATAGCTTCCTGTTCCTGACAGAAATAGTAAGCATCGTAACTTACACTAACACCTTCATCGGCAGTAAGAATTATTTTTAGTTTCAGATAATCATTTGCCAATGTACGTTTTGTTCCAAGTACTGTATAATTCAGATTAACCACTGCATTGCCGGGCAACACGCTCAAATTCTGTGGCGTAAGCGTACAACCATCAGGCAATTGCAATACACTCATTTTTACATTATTCAATGCAACGTTACTGTTATTTTTAAGTGTCAAAGTTCCGTTTAACGGATCGCCTACTTTCGTCATCCAAATGATATAATCAGTTCCGGTACGTTTAAATCCTAAAATATCGAATGCATCCTGAATATCATTTAACCCTTCATCGGGATAACATGCTCCCACATCGTAATGTCCCGATTCGTTGGGTAGCGGGTTAAAATCAATGCTATAATTACCTGAAGCATCGGTTTTTGCAACCAAAGTTTTTCGTGTGCCATTACTCATCAGATAAACATCCACATCGGCATTGGCAGCGGGTTGATTGTTAACCTTGGTAGCTTTACCGTAAATTGTAACCGGTTTGTCGGGCAAGGTTTGAGTTATGTCAACAATAGCTGTAGCTGTATATTCCGGACGGACTGTTACAGAGATTGGTTGGTGAGTATTATTGGTGTAAACCAGTTCACTTACTGCATTTAACGGATTTGCATGTGGCAGTAAATAATACTTGCCTGTTTTACCCGGCAGTTTCAGTTTTATACTAAAAGCTATTGAATCGCCCATAGGTAATTGAGCAATGGTCTGGAAAGTGCCAAGCGTTTGATCGTCGGTTTCGTTCAGATAAATATCTTTTGAAAGATAAAATGCTACTTTCGAGCCCATCGGCGCATTCAGATAACCCTGATTTACTAATGTTCCGCTTACAATTATGGTGTCGTTAGTCAACACATTGTCGCGGGTAATTTTCACACTGTGTAAAACAAAATCCGGTTTGTTCAAGTCTGTTACATAAACCGAGCAGAACCCCGATGAATAACCGGCTGCCTGTACCGAAATACTTACCATTTGCGTGCCATCTTCTATACCATCGTTTATGGTATTGATCGGTACTTCCACTGATTTTTGACCATTCAAAATTGTAGCAGTTGAAGGTAGTATAATTTCTGTCGGGTCGTTATTAATAATATTTACAACCAGATTTCCTACTGTACCTGTATTTCTTGTGATAATCAGTTTCCCTGCATTTTCTCTGCCTTCAAAAATTGAAACAGGATTTACCACAGCAGTCAATGCAGGTCCATCATTGTCGGCTATTACAAGTGTTTTAGTTGCCACACCACCATTTGCAGGAGTTGAGTTGCAACCGCACGAACTCAGGTAAACTGCGCCGGTAATTTGCACCGGTCTGTAACCATCCACTTCGGCATTGTCAATTACTCCGATATTGAACTGAGCGGTATTTGAGTTTGAAGGTAATGTAATTGATCCCGGAAGAATGAGTGCATCAGGTACCGAAGCTGAAAAATTTACGGTTATATTTCCTGTACCGGATAATCTACGCAATGTAGCATAACAGGCATAAACTCCGGCAGTTTCGGGTACCGTATCGGCTGTGAGTGTCAATTCTAGCTGAGGCATATCATCATCAATAATGGTACAAATTACTTCGCCCGAAACAAATCCGCCTGAACTGATGGTGAGTTTTACATCTTCGGTAAGTTCCGGAGTTTTGTCGTTGAAAACATAAACAGGTACGGTAACTACCGAATCGTTGGCAGGAATCGTGGCAGCATTGTTAAATTGCCATTGCGTTGGTCGGTTTGTTGATAATACAACCTGTAAAGGCATGTTTGTTACCAAATTCCTCGATATTCTCAACGATAGCGTATCACCTTCTCTTGCAACAGTTTTATTCAATTTGGCTCTGAGAACAGTTGCTTCATTATCGAGTATTTGCAGATTTGCCGAGTCTGGTCGATGTGCTGTGGCTGTAACTTTAATTTTTACATTCCGCGGTCCTTCCACAATAGTGTTATCAATAGCCGTAAGATTGAAAATTGCTGATGAAGCATTGGCATTGATCGTTACTGAAGCAGGAATATTAATTTGTCCGGTTGGTATATTTGTAATGGTTACCGGCAAATCGGCACTGAAATCACCGCTTCGTGTAACAACACAGCGTACTTCGGCAGTTGAACCTTCGGAAAGAGAATTTGTTGCCACGCTCAGGAAAAGCCGATTTACAGCGGTAACCAAATTGGCAGAAATATCTGTATTATTGGCTGTTGTTCCGGAAAATTCCACCAATGAAGCTGATGGAAGCAGTGAAACTTCAATTTTGGCATTGCCGGAGAAACGTATGACATCAGGAATTCTGAACCGATAACTTCTATTGATGGTTTGTCCAACCGGTAAATCGGCATAACTTACAGGATAAGGATTTAAAAGAATTCGTTGTCCGTTTTCGGGAACAAGCGTAATTCTTTCCGTCCAGCCACCGTAAGCATTGGCATTCCCAATATTTTCAACTTTCCAGTTTACGGTGAGTGAATCGCCGGGAACAAGTTGTGAACCAACTGCATTAATATCTTTCACCTTAATGTCGGGGAAAGGTTTAAGAACAACGGTTACAGAATCGGCAAACCTTCGCTGATTGTTATTTTCGTTTAATTCTGCCAATTCGTTGTACACATCGGTACGAACGAAAATATAGTATTTTCCGCTGTATTCAGAGGGCATACCGATAGTGTAAGTTTGTGTATAGGATTCGTTTACAGCCAATTGCTTCAAATTATACTTTGCCATCAACTGAGTCTTCCCTCCATTTGCCGATGAATCGGTGGAGATATACACCATATCGCGCCAAAGGGTGGTTCCGGTATTTTCCTGTCCGATATTTTTTACCGTAAAGGTTACATCAAACTGACTTCCTGACAGGATATTTTTCGTAGTCTGAACATCAGTTACTACTAAATCGGGGAAATTACGTACTGTAAACGACTGTATATTACTTTCAAGCGATGAACAATCGTTAATCGAAGCGATTTTCCATTTGTAGGTTTTGCCAGGTATCAAATCAGATAACCAGGTGTTTGTACCGTAAATGTAAGAGCGGTATGGACTTGCAGGCATAGTTTGTTCCTCTTCCCAAAGGAAAAGATTGTAATAACGCACATTAACAGCCGGCTGCCAATAAAGGTTGAAAGATGTATTCTGATTTTCAGCTCCGTTTTCGGGCAACATTCCCGTTACTTTGGTTGTAGGCTGACATTGCACTCCTACAGTACCCGAATAAACAAATGCTTTCAGATTTTCATTGAAAAGTGCATTTTGGAAATTGATCGTATGGG
>CAYNGF010000098.1:0-13112 GCA_964396515.1 uncultured Paludibacter sp. | reverse complement strand
CATTGGTGGAAATGTAACCGCCATTGCCAAGGGTATTGCCTTGAATGGTAAGCTTTAAATCTTCAATATTAACATCTCCTTGGGTTAACAAAAGTGTATCCTGCACCGTTAGATTTGAACTCAAACTTGCGTTGGCTGCATTATCTATCGTCAGGTTATAAACTTCGCCGTTTTGAAGTTCATTCCCTCCGAATGTCTGTGCTTGCGATCCTCCAAGTACAATTGTTGGCTCATATGAAGAGGCATCGAGAACCCCGGAAGTTGCACTGAGCGAATGTAACAATATCATCCTGCCTTGCAAATAGGCATTTTGTGGATTATTAACCGTTAGATTATACATTTTATCCTGAAATAAAAAGTTTTTACCAATGGTCTGAGGCGTACCGCTTCCCGAAAGGACTAAGGTTGAACCTGTCGCCGATGCATCCATCTGCGCTCCATTGGTGAAGTTTAATGCGCCGTTCATGGTTAATGTTTTGCCATTTAAAACCGGACGATAGGTACTTTGGGCATTATTCAGTGAACCGATCACTCGGTTGATATCTAGTACTGCATGGTTTTTTGGTACTTCGGCAAATGTTACGTTATCTCCCGGAGCCGGCACGTCAAAAGTCCAGTTATGGCAATCGCCCCAGTTGTCGTTTCTGTTTCCTGTCCATAAATTTTCAGGGACTAATTCCCAAGCCCCCATGGTTGGACAATTTGAACGGGTTATCGCACCAAAGTCTTCTGTTATACCGGTTTCTGAAACTCCAAAAATCTTTATACTTGAAAGTTTGTAATCAGCAGCGTTAAGTCCTCCTGTATTTGTAAATAGGGGGTCTTGCGAAATGCTGTTTGCATCTTTTCCTGTAAACATTGGCAAGTTAACAGGAGCTCCTCCTGTTCCGGTAACATAATAATCATTATAATCAAGTGTAAGGTTACCGGCTGTTCCATAATTAAAATATGCAGCAAATTGATTATTGCCTGCTGTAGTTTTAGAGCGTGCGTTATAAAAAATATTATTTCTATAATCGCGTTTACCTACATTTGAATTGCTGAATAAACAACTTGACATATAATAGTCATAAACTGTTAAAGTGCCATGAATATAAATTGTGTTGAAATATAACTTTGTTTCGTCAAGAGAGTATGCTGTAGCATCATATATACCATTTATTGTTGCACGATAATTACCTCCAATACTAATAATATTATTTGAAATTGTTGCATTGCCAGAATAATTTTTTATGCCAATAACATCAGCATTAGTTGCGCTTGTAACATTAAGTGATATGCTGTGAACAAAGTTATTTGAACAAATACTATTGCCAATTATAGAAATCCCACAAACCAGACCTAAAAATGATGGATTCGTATTTTTAAGATTATAAATTGCATTTCCAATAATTTTGGAATTGGATGAACTTTGAAAAATTGCTATTCCTGTTAAAGACCCATAAACATCTTTGTATTCAACATTATTTGCTACAGTTAAATCATGAATTGAATTATTAATAATGTTATTTTCACAAGACCCCCCCCGCACAGGCTATCCCAATAGTTTTGGTGCCCATTTTACCCGGAGTTTCTGCTCTGTTATTAATATTTGCGATGGTATTATTTTCAATATATGTTTTTCCACCATTTAACATATCAGAGAAAATACCATATACAATCTGATGCTGCCACGCACCAAATTGAGTATTATAAGCTCTACTTGTTGCGTCAAAACTGTTGGCTGTTGTTTCGCTACCAATAGTGTTATTTTCTACACGAAATATTCTGTTAGCTGATGTTTTGTAAATCCCATACATATAGTAACCATAACCAGAGGTAGAAGATGTAGTTATAGAACCTATTTTATTATTGCTGCATATTGTAGTGGCATCATCGATAATAATACCGTAAAAATAGCCTTGTGAATAAGCCGTTAAATTTAGCGAGTTCGTTCCAATATTTGAACCAATTGTATTTCCTGCTTCTGTTCCAATATTTACAAGTCCTTTATAAACGCCAATTACCTTAAATTCAGTATTACCTCCACTGAGATTTCCATTTGCCCATGATATGTTTTGAATTGTATTTCCTTGAATATTACTTTCTGAATTAAAGCCAACACGTACGGAAATTCCATTGAAATGGTTAAAATATTCATTTGTCTTGGTCCATGCATCTCCACCACAATTTGAAGTTTTTCCTCCAATATAATTATTGATTACACTGAAATTATTTCCTGTCTCACTATTTATATTAATTACAGTAAGTGTGCCATTTCCTGTTGGTGTAAACGTATTGGTTTCGTAAAAACTATTATTTGAAACGGTACAATCCGAATTGTATTCATTTAAATTAATACCAAACGAATTTAAACTTCGATTAAAGAAATTGAAAAAATTATTTCCATTGATACTGATATTTTTATTTGCAATACTTTCGGATGTGCCAATTGAATAAATTGCATTTACTGGCCGATTATAATCAGATGCACAGCTAATATCGTTATTGCTAATGGTGTTATTATCATTTCCGGTATTTGTTCCAGTGTTGAAAAATATAATTCCACCGGTACTTGCAGTCGAAGCACCTCTTAACATACAGTTTTTAACAGTATTGTTTGAAGCATCGTTTACAAAATGCAAAGTGGATGTTCCGGAAGTTGATGATGAGCTTAAATTTATTATTGTTAAACTTTTTGAGCTTCCTTCACTATTCTGTCGTCCATCAATCGTTACATTATCAGCGCCGTTAAGGTCTATCAGTGGCATGTCAAGATTTCCCATAACCGCGATAGCATTTTTGGTTGGATAAATAAGTACATTGTTATAATCAGCATTTCCGGTGTTACTTGCATTCAAAGTGGCGGTTGAAGTTTCTTCAATATTCTCAGTTAACTTTATCACCAGATTACCGGTAGCCACTCCACTGTTGATTGCATCGAAAGCTCCTTTTAAATTAATATACGAATTAACAAATGTTCCATTGTTCCATAACTCTACGGTTGGATCAGAATTTTCCTGTTCAAATGCTCCCATCCTCGAAGCTGACAATCTGTAAAGATTATTGTAGTCATATAAAACATCACTAAGAAATATTCCCTTGATATCGGTGGCAAGGGGAACAAAATCGGTAGTGGTTGTTCCGGCTGGATTTGTAAAATTCGCACTGATATTAATGCTGTTAACATCTTGTGCTGTCGCAATTTTCCAATCAGTCAGGGTAGTTTTATTACCTGACAATTCACCCAATACGGCTCCTGTTCCACCGGAATAATAATCGTTATAATCGCAAGTAAGGTTTGTGTTTGAAGTAAGCGAAATAGAATAATGCAAATTACTTCCATTAATCGTTGACCTTGAGTTTTCGAAAATATTGTTACGGTAGTCGCGTTGATTGTTAGAAGCAGCACTATACAAACAATAAGATTTACTATTAGAACCGGATACCAATGAACCATAAACATTAATTGTATTGAAATATGCTTTTAAATTTTGTCCCGCAGCACCAGAGTCATAAAAACCGTAAATTGTTGAATTTGTATTTCCACCAATCGAGATGATATTATTTGCATATAATGTTAATCCTGAAACCGCTTTTATGCCAACGATAGTTGCCGTAGAACTTATACCCGTAGCAGAGAGACTGTGAATAAAGTTCTTGGTAATCTGGTTAATCGAAAAAGTTGCTCCCGTAAAATATATTCCAAAAATATTTCCTGTAAAATTCGGATTTGTATTTGAAAGATTATAAATTTTATTACCAACTATTGTATTTATATAAGCATTGGAATTAAATGCTATACCTGAAACAGATGCAGTATGAGTTGATGAATTATTTGCATTACTAATTGTTAAATCTCTAATTATATTATTTGTTATCGTATTCGTTCCACTAAAACAAAAAATACCATTTATCAAACCTGCTATTGCTGTACTCGTGTTAGTTGTACCGTTAGTAAGGTTTGCAATAATGTTATTTTGAATTATGGCAGAAGTCGTTGAATTTGAATATATTCCATAAACATATTGAGCATTTGAAGTACTTGCGCTTGATGCTATTATACTGTTCGCTGTTGTGGTACTACCAATTGTATTACCTTTAATTGTTGGAGTTCCTGAACTTATGTAAATACCAAAAATGCTTGATGGATATCCTGAGTTTGTGCTTGCACTTGTTATGGAGCCAATTTCATTGTTTTCAATGGTGGTTACTGCATTTCCCGAAGTGTAAATCCCATATAAACCTCCACCTAGTCCATTCTGATAGAAAATTGAACCATTTCCGGCATTAGAACCTATCTTGTTTCCCGCAGTTGTACCAACATTAACTGCACCGGCATCAATACAAATACCATAAAAACCGGCATAGGTTGCATTTGACCAGGAAATGTTTTGAATCGTATTTCCTTGTACATTACTTTGCCCTGAAGTTCCAATATTTAAATAAATTCCATAGAAACCGCTATTATAAGCATTGGTTTTATACCAGGCATTTCCTCCACAGTTGGAAGATTGACCTCCAATAAAATTGCCAAGTATTGAATAATTAGTTCCTGATGTATTATTGATGTAAATTGGATAGTAATTTACATATTCTGTCGGGAAAAAAGTTGTGGTTTCGTAAAAGTGATTTCCAGAAACACTACAATCCGAGGTAGAAAATCCAAAGTTAACTCCATAAGACTGAAGTCTTCTATTTAAAAAGTTATAAATAAAGTTGTTAACAACAGAAATATTATTGTTAACAATACTTGCCGATGAACCTGATGAATATATAACATTTACAGGTCGATTATTATCAGACGCACAGGTGAGTTTATTGTTTTCAATAATATTATTATCATTACCTGTAGTAATACCTGTGTGAAATAAAACAATACCGCCAATTGTTGCAGTAGAAGATCCTCTTAAATTGCAGTATTGTACTTTATTGTATAAAGCATCGTTAATGAAGCGGATTGTAGATGTTCCAGCAGCAGAAGATGTGCTCATATTTGTAATGAACAAACTGTTTTCTGTTCCTTCCGCGTTCATTCGTCCATCTATCGTTACATTATCGGCACCATTAAAATTAATTAACGGCATATCCAAATTACCAACAATAGAAACCAAACTTTTAGTGGGATAAATCAAAACACTACTGTAACTGGCGCTGCCGGTACCGCTTGCATTTAATGTTGCCGTTGCAGTTTCCTCACTGTTTTCATCGATTTTTATTTCTATATTCCCGGTTACAGCACCACTATTTATAGCATCGAAAGTTTCCTTTAAATTGTTATAACTATCAAAATACTCTCCATCACTCCAAAGTTCAAATGCTTGATTTGAACTTTCTTGCTCAAATGCTCCCATTCTCGATGTTGTAAGTCTTAGGATGTTATTGAAATCGTATAATACATCAGGGATAAAGATCCCATTCAAAAAATTAGTTTGCGGAATATAATCAGTCGTTTGGATACCACTTGCATTCACAAAAAAAGGTAATGTATTTAAGCTGTTAGCATCTTGTCCTGTAGCATTTCTCAATTCATAAATTGAAGTTTTATCACCTGATAGATAACCTATTACACCTCCTGTACCATCAACATGATAATCGTTGAAATCGCAGGTAAGTTTTGTATTTGCTGCATGCGAAATAGCATAGTGCAAATTGCTTCCGTCAACAGTTGAACGTGAGTTCTGAAACAGGTTGTTTCGGTAATCGCGCGTGTAATTTGATGAACTGTTAAACAGGCAATATGATTTATTGGTAGCTCCTGATACTAAATTCCCATGAATGGAGATTGAATTAAAATATACTTTGTAATTATCACTTGAGGTACCACTATCGAAAAATCCATAAATTGTTGAAGATGTATTTCCTCCAAGAGAAATTATATTATTTGCAAACTTTATATTTCCTGAAACAGCTTTTATTCCAAAAATTGAAGCAGCAACTGAACTTGCCCCCGTAGCTGCAAGGTTGTAAATGAAATTTTCGGAACATTGATT
This sequence comes from uncultured Paludibacter sp., assembly GCA_964396515.1. Classification (GTDB taxonomy): domain Bacteria; phylum Bacteroidota; class Bacteroidia; order Bacteroidales; family Paludibacteraceae; genus Paludibacter. The sequence goes on along the minus strand of CAYNGF010000098.1, from coordinate 7,140 downwards.
TTCGGAGGTATTACCCATAAAGTAAATACCGGTTATATTTCCTGCAAAACTTGAATAAGTATTTGTAAGATTATAAATGGTATTTTTCCTGACTGTGTTATTAAAGGAATTTGATGATAAAACTATTCCTGAAATCGAAGCAGAATTTGTAGTTGAGGTATTTGCATTGGCTATGCTTAAATCTCTGATTATATTATTTGTTATTGTATTGTTTCCATAAATACAGCAAATTCCGTTTATCAGTCCATTCGTATTTGCTGTTGCGTTAGTTGTACCATTGGTTATGTTGGCAATGGTATTATTGCTTATACTCGTGTTACCAACTCCTGCTGAATAAATACCATAAACTAATTGAACGTTAGTAGTACTTGCATTTGTGGCATAAATACTGTTGGTTGTTGTTGTACTTCCAATAGTATTGTTTGTTATGGTTGTAGTTCCGCCCGATGCTTTATAAATTCCATAAAGTTGAACTCCGTAAATTGCACTTAAACAACTTGCAGTAATAGCTCCAACCGCATTGTTTTTACATATAGTTGTTCCATTCGCACCAATATAAATACCGTAAATGTATCCACCGTTTCCTCCTTGAAAATTTATTGAACTGTTTCCAGTAGTTGCGCCAATAGTATTTCCTCCGGTATCTGATCCAATGTTAACTAAGCCTCCAGATATATTTATACCATAGAAATATGTGGAAGAATAATTTGACCAGGATATGTTTTGAATAGTATTGCCCAATACATTACTTGCAGTTGCAGTTCCCACGTATAAATAAATTCCACAAAATTGGTTGGTTTTTGCATTTGTTTTAGTCAGCGCATTACCACCACAGTTTGGAGCTTGTCCGCCTATATAATTGTTACTAATAGTGAAATTAACGCCATTATAATTATCAACGTATATAGAATAATAACCCACATCAGCTGTTGGAATAAAATCATTTTCTTCGTAAAAACTATTATCAGTTATTGTCCAAATTGAGGAATAAGAACTTAGATAAATTCCATAAGAAATTGTTCCATGTTTGAAAAAATTGAAAATATTATTGTTTCTAATGATATTGTTGTCGTTTACTGCAGAACCATAAGATGAAATTGCATAAATGGGTCTGTTAGCATCGGCTGCATTCGTAATATTGTTATATTCAATAATATTATTGTCGTTACCGGTGGATGTTCCTGTATGAAAAACAATTATACCTCCAATAGAAGATGAAGATGTTGTTGCAGTTGACGAACCTTTAACAGTGCAATATTTAATATTGTTGTTTGAAGCATCGTTAATCAAACGAATAGTTGAGGTTCCGGATGTTGATGCTGTGCTTGTGTTTGTAATTGTTAATTCCTTATCTGTTCCTGTTCCATTCACCCGTCCGTCGATAGTTACATTATCGGCGCCATTTAAGTTAATTAATGGTGCGGCTAAGTTTCCGGCTATGGATAATCCTGAAACAGTTGGGTAAATTTTTACAGAACTGAAATTCGCAGAGCCCGATCCTGAAGCATTTAATTGTGCTGACGCCGTTTCGGTTACATTACTAATAATTTGCAATTCGATAGCTCCGGTTATAATTCCGGCATTTATGGCATCGAAAGCTGCTTTAAGGGTGGTGTAGTCGCCTCCTGTACCCACAGTTCGTACTGTTTGAGCATTTACGCTCAAAACCATAGCAAGCAGTAATACTACTGATGCAAACAAAGTTCTTGTTCGAAATTTTGTAATTGTAGTCATAAATAAAGTGTTTAGCTTACATTTAATTTTGTGAAAGTGCAAAAATAAAAAAATTATTAATTTACAAGTGTTGTTAAAAATATTTTTTATAATTTTTATGCACTGACTAATCAGATTGTTAATTTTAAGCAGATTAGAATTTCTGATGTCTGATTTAAAAGTGCTTTTTAGTGATATTTATATGTGGATTATGTAAAAAATAACCTTGTGCACATATTATATGTTAAAAAAAATACAAGAATAAGCACAAAACAAAAAATAAGTAAAAATTAAATATATTGTTAAATATATATTTAATAATTATTATTAATTTGTTAAGAAAGACATTTGCTTTTAATATCTAATTATTTCTTGAAAAATACCAGGAATAATTATGATTTCTATTTTTTTTAAAATTTCTTAATTGAACATAGTTTCTCTGTTGAAATGCTATCGGATAATTAATTAATTTTGATAGAAATGGCGAACCTAACATGATTATTTATGATAGGTTACAATAGTTTGTGTAATGAGCAGATCAGAAAATTAACTTCTCAAGAAGAGAATAAAATAATGCAGCATAAATTTTAGTTACAATTCATGCTGCAAAATTTAAATAGATAAAAATTGAAATTTACGTCATTTTGGTTGCAAACAAATGATGTCTCTGAATTTCAAAATTTCTTTTTATATTTATCATTCAATCCCACACCTCGCAGAATAAGAGGGATGCACTTTTCCATGCTTGCAAGGTGGGTTGTTTCCAGTTTAGCAGTGATTATGTGTTCGCAATAGTCTTTTTGCCTCCCGGGTGTGAGTTTATCGAATGCTTCTTTTTAAAGAAGTATTGTTTTCTGATACGGTCTTTAGGTCTTAGGGAATTCCTATAACCTGATTTTTTTCAGGTATTAATTTTAGTCCCTGTTTTTCAACTTCGATGGCTTCATTCACATATTCAAAAATTTTTGCTTCATCTATTTGGTCAATAGATGTAAATCGCCACTGACGTAGCGATTTGGTTTTGCTTTCGGATGTATTTATTAAAACCTTGTAGAGGTCGCTTAAATACACACCATTGTGAAACCATAGTGTAAAAAAATCCTTAAAACCATGAAATACCAAAATATTTGCACCTTTGTAAGTGTAAGTGTTGGCACCCCGTTTTTTTTGTCTGATCAAGTGTTGTTTTTGAAAGTATATCAGCCAGTTGCATCATTGCTTCTGACCAGCGATTATTTTTGCTTATATTTGTTTTTTAGGTAAGTGATGGTTGCTTTCATCAATGTTCTTAATACATCAATATTTATATCTGAAAGTTTTTTTACATAAATACAAGCGGCACCTTTTTTGAATTTTCCAAGATTTTCGAGTAAATATTCGTGTTCGGGCATTCCTGAATAAACATATAAGGAAATTGCAGATTTGCGTGGTGAAAATCCTACAAGAGGCCAATCGCCCTCTTGTTTACTACGCTTCGATTTGTAATGATACTTCCCAAAACCAATAATGGAAGCACCCCACATAACTGCTTTACTGCCGGTAATTTCTTCCATGAGTTTTAAAAGCGCATAACTGTCAGCCTTTTTTTGTTCGCTGTCGGCAAATTTTTCGATAAATTCAGCTACATCGGCGGATGTAGCCTGTGTTTTTAATTCAGCCATAATTTTGTTTTATTCTGATAGTTGTTTATCTGAAAAATAACATTATTTGTTCACTGAATGTTTGATTAAAAGAATAAAACAGTAATTTCAAATCGCAAAAGTTGTTGAAATAATTATACTAACTATATTTTATTGATATTTTTGCATAAATTATTTTACAGAATTTCGTACAATTCATTTTTTTATAAAAAAAATAGAGACAAAGTATGCTTTAAATTATTTAAAAACCCCAAAAATAAAAATCTATGAACAATATCGATGAACTTACATGGAGTGATGTAAAATCAACAGATTTTTATATTGCTTTATTGCCATGGGGTGCAACTGAGCCTCATAATCTGCATTTACCTTACACAACCGATAATTTACTTTCGCGAGCCATTAGTTTAGAAGCGGCTGCCAAGGCTGAAAAGTTTGGAGTTAAGTCCGTAGTATTGCCCACAATTCCATTTGGTTCGCAAAATCCGGGTCAAACTGAATTTCCTTTTTGCATTCATACGCGCACCGAAACTCAAATTGCAATTCTTAGGGATATTGTATCTTCATTACATCGGGGTGGAATAACCAAACTGATTATTTTAAATGGTCATGGTGGAAACAGTTTCAGTGGAATAGTGCGTGATTTAGCTGTAGATCTTCCGGATTTTTTGATTGTTACAACCGATTGGTATAAAATTGTGGATGCACGGAACTATTTTACTGAACCCGGCGACCATGCCGGCGAACTTGAGACTTCGCTTATGTTACATTATTATCCGCAATGGGTTAAACCGCATGCAAATTACGGATCAGGCACAACCCGAAGTTTTTCAATAGATGCATTGAACAACCGAAAATTCTGGCTTCCGCGCAACTGGAAAAAAGTAAGTGAAGATACGGGAATAGGGAATCCACAATATGCAAGTGCTGAAAAAGGAAAAATTTTTGCCGAAGCTGTAACGGATCAAATAGCCGGTTTTATGAAAGAATTTGCTGAGAAATCAGAGTTGTATTTGTAGTGGTGGGGTTAGGCTTAATAGTTTGAATAGTTTGAAAAGTTTGTATCGTTCATAAAGTTTATAGAGGTTGTAAATTGATATTTTTTCGTTTTTATAATTTTGGGAAATATTTTTTTACTCAAAAATTAACACTTCAAGCATTGATTTTTCAATTATTCTTTTAAAAAAGAAGTTTAATTCTTCAAATATGAATAAAAAAACGAACGACCATTTTTGTGGTCGTTCAAATATTTTGCTGTAAAAATAAGTTGTAATAAATGAAATTATTTTATCAAAATTTTCGAAGCTTTATCATCAACTCTCACTAAATACAAGCCTTTATTTAGTTCCAGTGTAATTTCCTTTGCTGGCAGATATTTTGCCACTTTACTACCTGTAAGTGAGAAGATTTCAACTTCTGAAGTCGGTAATACATCAAACTTCAGGGTATTTCCAACTAATGTCCAGTTTTTATAATCGGGATTGTTTACATTAGCATTGATTGGGAAAATTATAGCTGTACCCGGTGAGCCTACGTTTCCAAGTGCATTAGCTGAAGTAATTGTAACCTGATGAGATATTGTGCCATTGATTGTTCCTACAGCACTTACTATTGCATTGTCAACTACCGTTCCATCGGCTTTAAAACTCCAATAAAAAGATTTTCCTGTAGTAGCTGCAGGTACAGTAACACGGTGTATTTCAGTTCCTGAAGCACTGAAAATAATAGCTCCATCGCCACTTGAGCCCAGACCAACACCTTTTCCTGAACTTGGATAAGAACCCACTGGCACATCGGTTAGCGTTGCGCCCCAAAAGGTTTTAAATGCAGGAATATCTGTTGATGGTGCATCGGTTTCTAAAAAAATTACTGATTTGCCTGCCGGAATAGTTGTAACACCTGTTAAATCAACTGCGTTTGCAAATGTGTAACTGATGTCGTCCATTTTCCAACCTGTAATATCCACATCGGTAGATCCATAGTTAGTTAATTCAATCCAGTCAGGAGTGCCTCCTGTACCACTTGATGACATGGCTTCAGTGATTTTTATTTGCCCATTTAGCAAAGTTGCTCCTGCAAATAATAAACTGCCAATTAAACAAAAATGTAATTTTAGTTTCATAATTCCTCCGTTTTTTTAAATTAATGATTTTTTACTTCTATCAGTTATAACAAATTTTTCCTTTTAAAGTTGAACTATCAAATTTGTATATCAAAATTTAATATTAAACTTAAATATTTATTAACGAGTTTTACTCCCTGCAAATATAACGAATAAATATTTAAAAATGAATAATTTATCAATAATATCTCATTTACTTTTTTTTACAAAACAATGATTCAAAATATCATTGTGTAATAATAAATTTAAATGTGTGAACCATGTTTATGTAATCTGAAATTGTGAGAAAATATATACCCTGCTGACAATTTTCAATATTTAAACTAACGGGTAAAACTGTCGTCGTTCGATTTTGAACTAAACTTCCTTGTAAGTTATAAAGTTTAATATTTAAGTTCTGATATGAAATTCCCTCTTCTGTGTCAATAATAATATTTTTGTCATTTACAACAAATTTTAATCCATAATCATTGTAAAGGTTATCTATTATTCCGGTTCTAATATTCTTACCATCAGCCAGATACGTACTAAACCAACGTAAAGCATCAACGGTTTCGGTTTCTTTTTTGACATCTCTGCATAGAAAAACACCCATTGATTCATCTGCGGGAAATTTTTGTGAAATAGCAAATCCTTCAACATTTGCAGTGCCTGTAGGATTAGGAATAAGATATTCTTTAAAGGTATTAAGTTTATATTTTCCTCCAATAATTGAGGTGCTTAAATCGTTTAACTCCAAATAATTATCATCGATATTATGTAGTATGTAAAGCAATCCGGTTGAACTGTCGAACGCTAATTCACAACTTTCGCTTCGGTTTGTTAAATAATTGCCCACATAAATAAAATCCTGATTTACTATAGGATTTACATCGTAAACCCAAATACTTCCACCTTTCTGATGCGCCAAAAAAATCAACCCCCCCCATCCCTTTGGTTGAATAATAATTTTGTCCCGTTACAGTGCTTATAAAGCCAATTTTTTGTAAATACCAGTCGGGGATGAAAGCTATGCCCTCAGGCCCATCGTTTCCGGTGTTGGTCATCGGCGAAGGCGACTTAAGCAGATTCCACGTGTTTGATTTGGTTATGTTAGAAAAATCGGAATTGTGAGTAAATTTCCTGATTTCGTAGCTTCCTTCATCGATTGTATAAAATTCATTATCAGCTTTATTTACCTGCGTAATACCTTCAGGTGCTCCTATGTTTGTTGATGAACCAATTAACGTATATTGACCTGTAGTTTTATTATATTGTAGAATGTATAAACTACCTCCATCGCCAACACAGTATAGCCTCGAAGTTAAATCGTTCCAGTATAAACCACTTAATTCAGCTGCGTCAGTTGGCAAGGCTGATGAAATGTTTATTGCATTATTCCATGTTTTTGATGGCCAGGTTTGCTGTGAGCTAACTATAAAATTTAGCGTTAACATTAAACAGATCAATAATAATTTTTTTCTTTTTATATGCATTTTGTTTTTCAGTTTTTCATTTCCTGAATACTGTTGATGCCATCACGATTAAAACCTACACGATACCGAATATAATTTTCTTCATCTTCATGTTTGTATTGAAGAATTATATTTAGATAGTAGTTTTTAATGCCAATAATTTTCTCTACACTCCACGTTGGATTTTCATTTTTATTTTCGTTCAAAATGT
>CAYNGF010000097.1:0-13994 GCA_964396515.1 uncultured Paludibacter sp. | reverse complement strand
CCGTTTTTGTCCGTGCACTTTTAATTTATCAAATAATTTTTATCGGACAATAGTGGAAATATATCAAGTATTATTTTGTTTTTCGAAAAATTAAGAATAATTTTGCCTCTCTACCAACAATAAATTTATAAAATTAAAATCTATTCATCATGAAAAATCCAAAATTAATCATCTGCATTTTGTTTTCTGCCTTTTTCATATGTAACACAGGATATGCTCAATTAAATGTGCTTAACAGAGTAAAACGAGCTGTAAACGAGAGAATTGATAAAGAAATAAATAAAGCTGTGAATAAACAGTTAGATACATTGGAAAAAAAGGTAACTGATAAAGAAGTAAAAAATATTGAAAAATCGGCAAACAAAAAAATTGAAGAAATTGTAGTTGATAACAAGCCTCAAAATGTAAAACCCACAAAACCCATCGGTAAACCTGTAGTGGTAACAAACCCTAAAGGTAAAGGTAAATATGCTATAAAATCTGCAGTAATAAAATATAAATCATTCGTGATGGGTTTTGATGCACAGCAGGTATTATATTTTGATAATTATGGGGAAAAAGAAGCCAATGAAACTTCGATGAAAGTAATGGGATTTTCTACTACCACTTTAACAATTTACGGTGATAATTGTACTTATACTATTGATTTGAATAAACGTACAGCAACTAAATCTTCGCTCGACGATAATCCTTATGGTATTGATTATGAACGCTTAACTGAACAAATGCAAAAAGATTGGAAAATTAAAAATGAAGGCAATGAAACTATTATCGGAAAAAACTGTATAAAATATTCATTTACCAATGAAAATTTATCAATGAATGGGTATGCATGGGTTTGGAAAGGTATCTCATTAAAATCAGAATTTAACATTGGTGGAGTTAAAACACTTATGGAAGCCGAAAGTATCGATGAAAATATATCTATACCATCAGAAAAATTTGAAATTCCGGGCGATGTAACAATAGAAGAGTATAAAGCTGAAGATTAATATATTACAACTTCGAATTATTTTGTGTAGATAAAATTTTAATTGCCAGGTAAGAGTAGCATATTTTTTTTGTACTTTTGCAAGAAATTTCTGAATAACTCACTAACCGATTTTTTATGTCAGAAAATACTTCTTCATTTAAAATTTTTTCAGGTACCAACAGCCGATATGTTGCCGAAAAAATTGCAAAAAGCCTTGGATGTGAATTAGGTAAAATGCGGATTGAACATTTTTCCGATGGCGAATTTTCAGTATCATTCGAGGAATCAATTCGTGGGCAGTACATTTATTTGGTTCAGTCCACCTTTCCTAATTCCGACAATCTTATGGAATTGCTCCTAATGATTGATGCCGCAAAAAGAGCCTCTGCTTATAAGATTATTGCCGTAATACCTTATTTTGGCTGGGCTCGTCAGGACAGGAAAGATAAACCTCGCGTATCGATAGGAGCAAAATTAATTGCTGATATGCTAAGTGTAGCAGGTGTAAACAGGGTTATAACAATGGATTTACACGCCGATCAAATTCAGGGATTTTTCAATATACCGGTCGATCATTTATATGCATCGACCATTTTTATACCCTATATTCGCTCACTGAATATGGAAAATATAGCAATTGCATCGCCCGATGTGGGTGGATCGAAACGTGCTGGCTCTTACGCAAAATTACTTGATGTGCCAATGGTGCTTGGTTATAAAACCCGTGAAAAAGCAAACGAAGTGAGCGAAATGAAAATTATCGGTAAGGTAAAAGGGAAAAATGTAATTATTGTTGATGATATGGTGGATACAGCCGGTACTCTTTGTAAAGCTGCTAACCTGATAATGGAAGAAGGTGCTCGCAGTGTAAGAGCTATCGTAACCCACGGTGTTATGTCAGGTAATGCTATCGAGAATGTAATGAATTCTGCACTTGAACAAATAGTTTTTACTGATTCAATACCTTTTGATTGTTCTCGATGCAGTAAAGTGAAAATTCTTACTGTTTCAAATCTTTTTGCCGAAACTATCTCGAGGGTTCAAACTAATCGCTCAATCAGTGAACAGTATTTGATGTAAAGATTAAAATAGATGTATAAAAAAACTCCTTGAGGATAAAAACCTTAAGGAGTTTTTTTGTGTACTTATCAGTTTGAAATATTAATTGTAAACTTTAAAATTTTTAATTTCCCAAGTAGCAGAAGATGAAGTAGTAGAAAGATACTTAAATGCCAATTTTACTTTCTTTCCGGCATATGCATCTAACGAAATCTCACCTGAATTTACAAATGTCCAATTGTTCCCGGCTGGATATGTAGGAATATTTAGTTGAACCCATGAAGTACCATTATTAATTGAAATCCACAAAGTTTGTTCAGTTTTCATATTTGCAACTACACCTTTATTTATTGTTTGATCAAAAGTTAATGCGGCTCCGGTTTGAGTTGTCAAATCAATTTCAGGTGAAATCAACCAGTCTTCGTTTGCATTATTAACTGAGCTGGCAAAACCTGTCATTGTTGCACCATATCCGCTTGAATAATACCAAATTTGTGCTCCAGTTACGTTATTTGTAGTAAACGCTCCCAAAGCTGGTCCACTAAAAGGTTCATAAAACAATGTTAAAGTTGAAGAAGTTCCTTTAGTTCCATCAGATAGTACATATTCAGTTGGGTTTATAATACCTGCAATACCGGCATTTGAACTTAATGTTCCGTTTATTTTTATTTTCTTTTTCAACTGAGTTTTATTGGTCATCAAGTTGAGTTGACTCCTTATGCTTCCTCTTGGCAGTTGTAAAGCTACACTTTTACTGCTGTAAATATTATTAGTAGAGTCAGCCAGTATTACATTAGTAATTTGAGAACAAGTGTCAGCACTATAGAAATATGCCCATTGTTGCATGAAAGGCCAAGCATAACCTACCACATAACCTTCAACCCAACCTGTACCACCATTTTGAGCAGTTATTGCTTCCGAAACTGTATAAGGAAATTTTTCCGTTCCATTTGCTTCACCACTATAAACCTGGAAATTTTTAATTTCCCATGAACCTGCTTTGGTTGCTGTAGAAATATATTTAAAAGCAATCCGAACTTTTTGACCAGCCCAAGGTGTTAAACTGATTTTTTTAGAATTTGAAAATGTCCAGCTTCCCGGATCGAAAAATGGAGAAGTCTGAATTTGAGTCCATGTAGCAGTTGACGGTAATCCTTCAGTATAGTTTGTTGATAACCATACAGTAGCTTCTGTAGCAAGTGCTCCAAAATATCGTGTTACATGATCGAATGAAAAATTGGCTGCTGTATGATTCGTCAGGTCAATTTCAGGAGAAATGAGCCAGTCTTCGTTGGCTTTGTTTGTTGAACTGACATATCCGGTCATATAAGCATAACCATTTGTAACATACCAGACCTCGTCGCCGGTGACAGAAACCTGTGAAAATCTTCCAAGATTAGCAGCAAATGGTTCAAGATAAATGAGTTCTGCATCAACCACAGCTTCACCTTTTTTTACAAGAAAATTTTTTATTTCCCACGTGCCGGCTTTGGTATTTGTAGAGATGTATTTAAAAGCAATGCTGATTTTTTTTCCTGCATAAGCAGTCAGACTTATTTCACCTGAACTTAAAAAATTCCAGTTCCCGGGATCGGAAAAAGGATTGGTTTTCAGTTGCGTCCATACTGCATCGGCAGGATTGCTGTTTTTAGTATAATTTTCAGATACCCATACTGTAGCTTCGTTGGTAACATCGGCAAAGTAACGCGGAACATGATCGAATGTGAGTTTTGCTTTATCTGTGCTTGTCAAATCAATTTCAGGTGAAATTAACCAGTCCACATTAGCTTTATTAACTCCTCCTACATAACCTGTGATAATTGCATAACCCGAAGAATTATATGCCCATGTTTCATCACCGGATTCACTGAACTGAATAAAATTACCAAGTCCTAATTCAAATGTTTCCGAAAGGATTATGTCGCTTCCGTTGTCAGGATTAATATTGAATGCCGATTCATCAAGATTTGAACATGATGAAATGAATAGTACGGCCATAATAAGCATGCCTGCTTTTAATATATTTTTTTTCATATGTTACTTTTTTAGAATTTTATATTATATGCCGTAAAATTAATTAGCAATTTCGGCATGAAATTTTTCAAAGCCTTTTCCCAAATCTTTTAATGATCTTATAGTTAGCTGATGATAAATTTCACTCGTAACAATCGATGGATTTACGCCGGGTTTTTTATCGTTGTACCAGCCAACAATTGCGGTTATGTTTCCTCTGTTTTCAGAAGAAGGAAGTTTTGTATTAGCAAATTTAGAATATTCGCTCGTCGATACGAAAATAGAACCAGTACCATCCTGAATTTCACGCGATTGTGGATAACCAACTCCGTTTGTTGATGGTGCAAATATTAGCTCTTCTGTTTTGAGTGCTTTGGGCAAATTAAAATCAGCTCCACGTCCGGTAAAGAATGCATTTTTAATGCATACAAGTTTGTTGATTACAAATTCGCCAGCTGCCTTAATTTCTGCAATAGTCATAGTGTCAATTTTAATCAAATCCGGATTAGGCATACCGTAAGCATGTATTGCTTTCTCGGCAATTACCAAAGGAATACGACCCGGTTCTTTGCGATAAATATTTGTTTTTACAGTATCATTTTTTTGAGTTACTGTATTGAAAGTTATTGTTGTTTGTGTTGTTACTCTTTCCAAGTTATAATATAGAGTTCCAATTTGAGGCGATTGAGCATAGTTGCCAACATAAAGACCATTGCATTTTACCCATACTCTTTGCCCCAACGGATAAAGTGCTGATAAACCAGCTGCATCTATTGAAATCTTTATTGCTCGTCCTCCGGGTTCTTGAATTGTGATGTATTTATAAATATTCCCATCATTATCAGAACTTGTTACCACTCCTTTAATAATTACATCAGCATCGTTTGCTATTATGTCGGCCGTAAATAAACCGCTGTTAGTTCCGTTCCTTGTTAAATCAGTGTAAATATCAGTTTTTGTTCTGTATGTGTTTATCAGGGTTTCAATTGTTGTGTTAGCTGTAAGCGAATCACCCATAAGTCTTTCAACCGGAATTGCTTCAAAATCGGTTTGTTGACACGATATTAATGCAAAGAATATCGGTAACAATATGGTAATTTTTTTGAATGATTTCATATCTGTAAATTGAATTTTTAAAATTTGTAACATTAGAATTTATATCCGATATTTAGGAACACATTGAAGCCCCATGCATAATAATACTTATTGGGGAATTTATTCAGTGCATTCGGGTCAATTGCTTTGTCAGTTAAAGGCAAACGAGCCTGTTGAAATCCTCCGGTGATTAATTTTGTATTGTTAAGAATATTGCTTGCACTGAGGTTAAAATTTAGTGAGCGTCGGTTTTTCAGATAAATTAGTTTTCCCAATGATGCATCAAGCAAGAAACCTCCTGCAAGTTTTTCCTGTGTGCCAAGTGCTTGTTTCATCTCATCGGTTACATACAATGCCAAACTTTTTTTGGTAAAGCGGTTCGGAGCAAAATCGAGATAATTATTATCAAAGTAATTTAATGTGATATCAGCAAACCACATTTTTGGGTGGAAATAGTCTAGTGTGATATTAGCAGCAAGCTGCGGACCTGCTGCAATTTTCATGTTTTTAGTCATTACCGAATCCATTGCGTCGGCATATTTCCCGTTTTCGTAACTTTTTATACCAACTGAATTGCTTGAATAACGGTAATCAGAATAAGTTCCGGCAGCCGAAAGAGTAAAACTTGAATTTAATTTAATTTCCACACCAGCTTCCACACCAGCGTATTGTTTATTCAGTCCCGAAAGCAGGAAGTTTACAAAGGTCTGATTTTCATCGTCGTAATAGCCATATAAATCACCACTGCGATTAATTTGAGTATAAAATCCGGTTATTCTGCCGCGGAAATTCCTGTAATTAAATGAATAATTTATATCCGATGATAAAATTTGTTGATTTTCGAGTGGAACAGCTGTATCTTTTATACGTACTGAAACGTAAGCATTGTCAACTTGTGGTGCACGTGTTTCATACAAACCATTTAAATACAATCTATTGCGTCCATCAATTTTATAAGTTAAACCTCCTTTAACCGAAGGATTTGTAGTGTACCACACTTTCCCTTTGCCGTACGATTGAGCACCAACAGCTTCGGCACGGCCGTTAAGCATGTGTCCGAAACGGAAAAACTCTGTGTAAGTAAGTTTGGCCGCATAAAAAATGTCCAGCTGCGGCAAATTCCATTCGTTTTTAACGTACGCACTTAAATGTTTGATATTTACATCGTAATTATAACCAAAAATATCCCCTTTGTGAATAATTCTGTTGGGATTATTCAGATCATTTTGTATTACATTAGGATTCGATGGAAAATCTCTTTCGGCAAATTGGTCAATATCAATCCATTGATTTCCTCCCATCAAATCGTCCATGGTTTTAAAATGAATAGCTTTTGAGGCTTTGGCTTCAATTCCGGCTGATAGTTTCAGACTTTTTGAAATCTGATTGGTATAATGTGAGTTCAGAGCGAGCTCAGAAAGATTATTATGGCGGCGTTCAACAGCATATTTTGCGATACCATTCGGATTAATTTGGTTGTTTTGTGCATTCCGTCTGTAAAGTTCGTCCCAGTTAATTTGTGATACGGTATAATCTGTTTTCCACATTTCAGTAATGTTTTTGGCTAAGGTAGTGTCGGTCTGAAACGATGGTAAATAACGATAATAATCCGGACGAGGATCAGGTGCATTATAAAAAGTCAGAGCAGAGTTGCTGTAAAAGCTGTAATGATAACCGATCCCGGTTCGAATACGTTGCTTATCATCAATTTTAAAATCGTGCGAAAAAATCACTGTAGGATCAAAACTTTTCACGACTCGGGAGTTACGCATTTTGCCTTCCTGATATCCCCAGTAAGAGTTATAATAAATTGACCCTGCAAGGTCGTAAACTTCCTGTGTTACTGCACTTGATTGTGCTCTTTTTGTTGGTGCCCCGAATGTTACCAATGAAAAGCTGTGTTGCGGATTTAATACTTTTTCGGCTGAGAAAAAATATCCCGCAGAATTGTAAAACGTACCATCAACCATACCCTTTTCAGACCAGCGTACAACTCCTGAAGCTGCAAAAGCCCATCCGTTTTGCATGAGTCCGGTTGCGTAAGTTGCCTGTGCCCGCAGTTTGTAAGAACGGTTTGAATAAGCCACGCTTGCTTTAGTGCCTGCAGCGTAGTTTGTAGCACGCGTGTTAATGTTTGTTGTAGAACCAATGTTTCCATAACTGAAAGTATTAGTCATCAATCCGTTTACTTCTTCGCGGTTACGCATCGCATCATTCAATCCTCCAAGCCCTGAATAATTAAATACACCTCTCTCGAGCGAGTTAAAATGAACACCATTTATATATGTTGTTTCGTACGTGTTATCATAGCCTCGCATTTGAAAACGCATCGGGCTGAATGAATAACTGGTTTGGGAAGTATATACATCTCTTGAATTCAGTGCGCCGGAAATATTCTGTATGCGACTGTCATCATCCACCAGTTGATTTTCACTTAATTGTAATACAACTTCCTGTTTTGTATCGGTTTGAACATCCGGACGGAGCAGGAAAGTTCCAGCATCGTTTTCTGTGTTGGCTTTAATGTTAATTAATTTTATTTGAGTAAGGTATCCTGTGCGAATTAAGCTTAACTCTTCATTCCCGGCTTCAATATATGAAAAACTGAATTCGCCTTCGGCATTGGTTTGTGTAGATATATTCTGTTTCAGTAATGTTACTCTAACACCTGGTAATGGATTATTGGTATCCGACGTTTTTACAATTCCTTTCAAAATTGTTTGTGACCATAAGTTTGAAAAGCCTATGGTCAATAAAAATAAAAGAAAAGAAATTTTTCTCATAAATATTTGTGCTAAATTTAAATTGTTTTTTATTTGCGAAAAAAGGACGCTAATATACAGAAAAATTGAATAAGTATTATCATTTTTTTTATAAATACCCATTTTACTTTGGGAATAATTAATAATTAAAATTTTTTCTCTTGGTTGCTTGGACTAAAACATCTGATATTAACATAATTATCTGTTCTATAAATTCATTTGTTTGTTTCTGTATTACATTATATTTTTTTCATTTGTTTGTTTCACAATTTTTTAGCACTTTTGTTGTTCAATATTTTATATACGATTTTATATCAAATAATATTATGAATAAACTGATTTATAGTGTTTTAACATTATTTTTGGTGATAATTTTTACCTTTTCCTGTAAAAGCGGAAAAAACATCGACCAAGCAAATAAACTTCCTGAAAACGTAAAGTTAAATCTGAATTGTATAGCTTTTTATAATCTCGAAAACCTTTTTGATACAATTAATCAACAAAATAATGACGAGGAGTTTCTTCCTAACGGTGCAATGAAATGGAATACCCTCAAATATACTTCTAAGTTGAAGAATATGTCTTACGCTATTTCTCAACTTGGTTTGGAATACTCATCGGTTGGAGCTTCGATTATTGGTGTTTCCGAAATCGAAAATCGAGGCGTACTTGAAGATTTAGTTAAGGAACCTTCGATTGCAAAACGTGGTTATGAAATAATACATTACGATAGTCCTGACCGACGTGGTGTGGATGTGGGCTTACTTTATAACCCACGTCATTTTATTGTTACAAACAGTAAATCGTACAGGTTGAAAACTGAAGATCCAAATTTTTTAACTCGAGATCAGTTGATGGTAAGTGGCTATTTGCAAAATGAAAAAATTCATGTTATTGTAAATCACTGGCCTTCACGTGCAGGAGGTGAAGTGGAATCGAGACCTAAGCGTAATGCAGCGGCAAAACTAACACGCTCAATCGTTGACTCACTTTTCAGGGAAGATATGAATGCTAAAATCATAGTAATGGGTGACCTTAACGATGACCCTTACAATGAAAGTACATCCGTTATTTTACGCGCCCGTAAAACTGTGGATGAAATGAACGAAACCGATTTGTATAATGTTTTCTGGCGCACGCTCGATCGTGGAATAGGATCGCTTGCTTATAACGACCAGTGGAATCTGTTCGATCAGATCATTATTTCACCCAAACTTGCAAAGGGCAATCGCTCCGAATTAACCTTTTGGCGGTCGGAAGTATTTAACCGTCCTTTCCTTACTATTCAAGAAGGACGTTATAAAGGTTCGCCTAAACGTACTCATTCTGCAGGCATCTGGCTTAATGGTTACAGCGATCATTATCCTACACTCATTTATTTAGTAAAAAATGCTGGGAATTAGTTACGAGTTATAAGTTACAAAATTCAGTAAACAAATAGACAAGTAAACGAGTAAATGAGTAGACAAATAAACAATAAAACAAGTAATTTTGTAAAAAGTTAACTCGGAACACAAAATTAAGAACCCAAAACACGAAACGCAAAACAAAATATGGAATATCCAACACTTACAGGGAAACTTATTATGCCTGAATATGGGCGTAATATACAGCAAATGGTTCAACATGCAGTAAACATTCCTGATAAAGAAGAACGTACCCGTTGTGTAAAAACCATTATTAATATCATGGGTAATATGTTTCCTTATTTACGCGATGTAAATGATTTTAAACATAAATTGTGGGATCATGTAGCTATAATGTCAGAATTTAAGCTCGATATTGATTATCCGTATGAAATTATGCAGCCGGAAAATCTTTATACCCGTCCGGAACCAATCCCTTATAAAAATTCACGCATTCGTTTTCAGCATTATGGACGAACACTTGAAGAAATGATTGAAAAGGTAAGTAATTATCCCGAAGGTGATGAAAAAAACGAACTAATTAGGCTGATTGCCAATCAAATGAAAAAGTGTTTCCTCACCTGGAATAAGGAAGTTGTTGAGGACCGTAAAATTCTCGACGATCTTCGATTCCTTTCCAAAGGAAAACTTGATGTGGCAGATGATTTTTTAAAGCTCGTTGAGTCGAGAGATATACTCTACAATAAAAAGAACAAACAGAAAAAGAAATAAAATCATTCAGTTTTGTTTTACAAATTCGTTTTATTTGAATTTTATTTTCAACTTGAACAATAAAAACCAAACTTAAATGGCTTCATTCAGAATAGAAGGCAAACGAAAACTTGAGGGAGAAATTTATCCACAGGGTGCAAAAAACGAGGCACTACAGGTGATTTGTGCCGTATTACTTACTTCTGATGAAGTAACAATTAGCAATATACCTGATATACTGGATGTTAAAAATCTGATTGTATTAATTGAAAACCTGGGTGTACGAGTAAATAAAATTAATGCTGACACTTATTCTTTTAAAGCTGATAACGTAAATATAGCTTATACAACAACAGAAGAATTTTACACTCAAAGTGCATCACTCAGAGGATCAGTGATGATAGCCGGTCCGATGGTTGCCCGTTTCGGTAAAGCAGTTGTACCAAAACCGGGAGGTGATAAAATTGGACGCAGGCGACTTGATACACATTTTACCGGAATACAAAAACTGGGTGCAGAATTTGAATACGACCCACAAAGAAAAATTTATAACATTTCGGCTAACCGTCTCCATGGTCAATATATATTGCTCGATGAAGCTTCTGTAACCGGTACAGCTAATATCATAATGGCTGCAGTTTTGTCCGAAGGTACCACTACCATTTATAATGCTGCCTGTGAACCATATATTCAGCAACTTTGCCATATGCTCAACTCAATGGGAGCTCGAATTTCGGGAATCGCATCAAATTTACTTACAATTGAAGGTGTAAAGAAACTAAGCGGTTGTAAGCATCGTATTTTGCCGGACATGATCGAAGTTGGTAGTTTTATTGGTATGGCAGCCATGACAGGCTCTGAAATTACCATACGAAATGCAGGTTGCGTACATTTAGGTATTATACCTGAAATTTACAGACGATTGGGAATTGAGATTAAACAAACAGGAGATGATATTGTTATACCCAAACAGGAAAGTTATACTATTGAATCATTTATAGATGGTTCGATAATGACTATTGCTGATGCTCCATGGCCAGGACTTACACCTGACTTGTTGAGTGTTTTTCTGGTAATAGCTACCAAAGCTAATGGGAGTGTGTTAATTCATCAAAAAATGTTTGAAAGTCGTCTGTTTTTTGTGGATAAACTTATTGATATGGGTGCTCAAATTATTCTTTGCGATCCGCACAGGGCAACAGTTATCGGACTTGGAAAAAATCTTCATTTACGTGCCACCAATATGAGTTCACCGGATATAAGAGCCGGAATTGCTTTATTAATAGCAGCGCTTTGTGCCGATGGCGTAAGTATTATTCACAATATTGAACAAATTGACAGAGGTTATCAGAATATTGACGTTCGTCTGAATGCGTTAGGTGCAAAAATTGAAAGAATTTAGAAAAATGTATGTATAACTTTTTAAAATTTATAAGTTATGTTAGATAAAAAAATTGTTCTTATGATTAACAACCAGATAAACAAAGAATTTTTTTCTTCGTATTTATATCTGGATATTTCAAACTTTTATCACGACAAAAACCTTGCAGGTTTTGGAAATTGGTACGCGGTACAAACTCAGGAAGAATACGCTCATGCCATGCTTTTTCTTCAGTACCTGCTTAACAATGGCGAAAAACCTGAACTTACAGCAATTGCAGGTCCTGAGTCGAAATACACTGACTTTAAACAACCTTTGACTATTGCTTATGAACATGAATTGTTTATAAGCAAATCTATTAACGATATTTATGCTGCAGCTTACGAACTTAAAGATTTTAAAACTATGCAATTTTTGGATTGGTTTGTCAAAGAGCAGGGCGAAGAAGAAAAAAATGCTGATGACCTTTGTAAACGTTTCGACCTGTTTGGTAATGATCCCAGAGGACTTTATTTGCTCGATAATGAATTGAAATCGCGCACATTTACACCACCCTCATTGGTATTGTAAAAGATGTCAAATAATAAAAAACGCTGATATTATTCTGATTATCAGCGTTTTTTTATTTAGAGATGTTTTAAAAATACTCTGTTTTTGAAAAATCAACGAATTAAAAAATTCATTCTTCTTCAAAATTATCTAATTATCTAAAAATCAAGTTAATGTAAATTAATTTAAAAAAAATAAGAAATTATTTTCAATTAAAGAAAATTTTCTGTAATTATTTGCTATTTTTGTTTCAGTTTTGATCAAACTGATACAAAGCAATTTTTCTCATAATTGTGAACCGCTTTAATAATTACAGTTATGAATCCAGATTTCCTTTTTTCTAATTCTGAAATATATATTTTCGTTACTGACATAAATTCAAAAAGAGTTAAATCTTCTTTTTGTGTTTCAACTTTTATTGTTCTTAAAAAACCTACCTCATCAATTCTATTTCTCTAAATTACTCATAGGAAGTAATTTATTTTGAATATTTATAAGTTTTCTAAACTTTTTATTAAAAGAAAATCACTATATAATTCAATAAAAATTTAACCAAAAAAACTAATCGGATGAATACAGTAAGTGAACTTGTAAAAAGCCTTGCCGATAAATACGGCAGAGAAAGGCATAACTTGTTGCCAATATTGCAGGGAGTAGTTGAACAGGAGCGATATCTTTCGGAGCACTCAATGAAAACCATAGCAAAAGAGCTCGATTTACCTGCTGCCGAAGTGTATGGCACTGCTACCTTCTACTCATTTCTCGAACATAAAAAAATGGGTAAAAACATTATTCGAATTTGCAAAACCATAAGTTGTTCCATGAAAGGTTCAAATCAAATTTTGCTGACTATCGAAGATATGTTAAAAATAAAGCTTGGTGAAACTACTCCCGATGGTGTTTTTTCATTGATGCAAACCAACTGTTTGGGTTTTTGTCATCAGGCACCCGCAATGTTGATCAACAATGAAGTATATACAGAACTTACGCCTGAAAAAGTTCGGGAAATTTTAACTTCATATTTAAATAAAAATAAGGAAGGAGACCAATATGAGCAGTAATAATCAACTAAAAAAACTTGATTTCATTTTCAATAATGAAAATGACTGGGAAGATGTTCTAAAGAAAAATCTCAGACGTCCGCAACAGGAATTAATTAACGAGCTCATAAGCTCTGAGTTAAAAGGACGAGGGGGAGCTGGTTTTCCTACTGGGCTTAAATGGAAACTTTCGGCTGATGCTGAAAGCGAAGTGAAATATGTAATATGTAATGCCGACGAAGGTGAGCCGGGAACGTTTAAAGATCGGGAAATTCTTTCGAAAGTACCTTATAAAGTTTTAACAGCAATGGCAGTATGTGCTCATGTAATTGGAGCAAAAGAAGGTTTTATTTATTTGAGAGGCGAATATTTCTTTTTAAAACCTGAATTGCAAAAAGCCATCGACGAATTTATTTATTATTGTAAAGAAATAAAATTTGATTTTACCCTTAGTATTTTTATGGGTAGCGGGGCTTATATATGCGGTGAAGAAACTGCTTTGTTTGAATCAATGGAAGGTAAAAGAGGTGAACCTCGTAACAAACCACCATACCCTACGAATTACGGTTATATGGGTAAACCAACAGTTATAAATAATGTTGAAACCTTAGCCCACGCTTATACAATATTCAAATATGGAGCAAAACGTTTTTATGATTTGGGCGTACAATATTCACGTGGATCAAAGCTTTACTCTGTTTCCGGTGACACTCCAAAACCGGGAATTTATGAATTGGAATTGGGAATGAGTCTTGCTGATTTTGTGGAAGAATTTGGTGATGGCGATACCAAAGCTGTTCAGGTGGGTGGAGCTTCAGGTTTTTTGGTACCACGCAAACGGTTCAAAGAAACCAATATAGGATATCAGAGTAAACTTACAGGAATTTCTTTGCCAACCGGTGGTTCGATGATGCTCTTTAACAGTTCCCGCTCTATGTACAATGTCCTTGATAATTATTTGGTTTTTTTCCACGAAGAATCATGCGGACAATGTACACCTTGCAG
>CAYNGF010000096.1:0-14062 GCA_964396515.1 uncultured Paludibacter sp. | reverse complement strand
GTGTCCGTGATCTCCAGTTTCCCACGGGGGCTAGACTCATCCTGGTAAAGTTGCCTCGGTCGGCTTTCCTCTTCGATGTTCAGTTCGGTTGTTTCGGAGGAGAGCCTCCTGGCCGCTTCTTCGAGGTGCCGCTCGTATTCAGCCCTGTCAATCCCGACATCAGGGCTCCACGCCGGGCCTCTTCCTTCTCCATTGCCTCCAGCGCCTTCATGGTCAGCTTCAGCAAGCTGTCGGATTCGCTCGATTTCGTCACCGTAACCCGCCTCCCTCAGGATGTCCTCGTAGACCCCCGTGACAAATAATACCTCAAAGTCTGGCGTATTGGCAATATCCTTTGCCGTTAAGCCATTGGACTTCAGGAAATCCACCAGGGGCAGAGGCTTCCCGTTCACCTTGTTCTGCTTGGCGGTGTAGTACAGGGAACGGGCCCACGACCAGACCGTCTCCTGGACCTCGGAGGCCGTCCACCTGACGCCCGTCCTCTCCGTGGCGATCTGGGCGGCACGCCTGGCCAGGATGTTCATGGCGAGATAGGCCGTTCCCTTCCCAGGGTCGGTCTTCCCCTTGTTCAGCTTCCCGCCGAGCCGCTTCTGTTCGATCCCGGCGTAGTTGGCCATCCAGGTGTCGTTGGTGACCTCGATGACGTTCCCTAGCAGGTTCAGGCGGAAGCTGTCAACCTTCGGACCCGAGAGGATCATCTCCTCCGGGGCGTCGGTCAGGGCCCGGTAGGCGTTATTGACCCACGCTTCGAGGATGGACTTGTCGCCCCTGTTCCCCTGGACGCTCCGGCCCATGATCTGGACGATGGCGTCGAAGTCCGTCGGACGGTTGGCGTCGATCCAGTTGGACCAGACCCTCAGGGTGTTGCCCAGGTTGTCCTCCACGGAGCATTGCGGCGAAAGGGCCGCCAGGAGTGCGGCGAACCGGGGGGCGTCCTGGCCGAAGACCTCGGAGATGGCCCTGGCGCTTCGCTCGTACCAGCCCCGCTTGGCCCGTCCGGCCCAGGCGACCGATGCGGCTTCCTCCGCCGGGGGGAGTTGCCTCAGCCACTTCAGGATGGCCTGGGCTGTATTCGCCCGGACTTTGACCCGCTCGGAAGGGGTGAGGTAAGCCGTGACCCTTGCGGAAATCCCCTCCTTGACCCCAGCTTTGGGAATCCAGAAGGTGTTCTCGAAGTCGGCGGGGTAGCTGAAGCGTACCGGCACCCCGTCGATTTCCACTTCCGTGTAGTTGTCGTCCAGATTGGTTCCCACCTGGGGCATCCCGGCGGTGAAGGGTGCGAACTCCCCCTCGTAGTTCTGGGGGATTCCGTCCTGGTCAATCACGTCGTTCACCCAGTAGATGCCGGTTGGGGTCGTGATGGCCGCTTGCCCCCACTTCTTGGCCAGTTCGATGGCCTCAGAGGTCTTCAGGCCGATCACGAGGAACGAGGGCTCGGGTTCCCCGCCGAAGACGCCCCTGGCCTCGTAGACGGTGATCTTGCCTCGGGTCCTGGGCTTCTTCGTGCCCTTGATGAACTTCCTGGGAATCGGGTATTCCGGGTCCATGGCTACCGGTATCAGCATCCCACGCTCCTCGGCGGCGGCGATGCGGTGGCGTCCGTCGGAGATTTCGATGCCATTGGGGTCACCGAAGGACGCCGAAACCTTGGGGTAGCCGGTGAAGGCCTTGTAGCCCCGCAACCGCTTCAGCCGCTCTGGGGCGTGCACAAGCTTCTCGCCGTGCTGGGCCTCCCACGCCTCACGGACTGCCTTGGGGTCCACCAGGACGATCTGCGTGTACCCGAGCTCCTTCCGGTAGCGTGCCTCCCAGTCGGTCTCCCTGACCAGTTCCCAGGCCTTCGCCAGCCTTTCGTTTCTCTCGGCCTTGCCGACGATGGCCTCGATCTGCTTGGCAAGTTGGGCGTTTCTGGCGGCGTTCTCCTCTTCCGACATGACCTGCCCTGGGGGGTTGGCGGCCGTGAAGATGTGCCAGTCGGCCTTCTCCAGGACCTTCATCAGCTTGTCCACCGCTTCGCCTTCGGAGGTCTTCCTGGCGGACTGCCAGAACGCCTTGGCCACCTGCGTGTTGGGCACAGGTTCACCCTTTTTGTCCAGGGAAATGGGGGGCATGGCGCTGTGGGCACCGAAACGGATCACCTTGCCGTTGCGGACGATGATGGCATCCTGCCGCAGGTCCGGCGGGGTTTCCCGGCGTTCCTCGGCCGATAACCCGTGCCGGTTATACACGTCCCACGCCTCTATCTCGCCGGAGATGCGCCGGTAGGTCTCGTAGATCGACTCGGGCTTGAGCTGGGCCCGCAACTGATCGGCCAGCGACCGGATCTGGTCCTGGCCGAAGACCCCGACGATGTTCCCGTCCTTGTCCTCCAGGGCCACACGGTCGGCCCCCCTAACCATGGCGGACTCGATCTCGTCCAGGGCCCGCTGGGCCACCATGAAGTTCCCCCAGCGGGTATTTTTCCATTGTGCCCCAAGGGCGACCCGCAGGTTTCCACCGTCGGCGAACAGGGGTTCCCTGGACTGGATGGCGTGCTGGATCTCGTGGAGAATGATCCCGAGCTGGTGTTCCGCCCCCTTGCTGGACGGGGCGATGCGGATGGTGTCGGTGGCCCCGTAGTACTCCCCCGTGCCATCGGGGAGCGTGGGGTCCAGCTCGACGTTGATATCGGACAGGCTGGGGTAGGCCTTGAAGAGCGCCGGGAAGTCCAGGACGGCCGCCAGTTTGTGCTGCCCCACGAGGGGGGCCGCGAATTTCGCAGCCGAGTCATCGATCTCGAACCTGGGTTCCCCGTCCATCCCGAAGAACCAGCCGGTCTCCCGGCGGATTTCCTCGTTGGTCTTCCCTTCCTTCCGCATCTGCTCGGCAATGTCGAGCCCAGGCGGGGTCACGGCGGCGCTTTGACCGGCGTACTGGTAATAGGCCGCACCTGCCGGGGCGACTTCATTGTCGGTACGGACAACACTCATGCCCTGGCTTTCGAACCACTCTTCCGGGGAGACGCCGGTCTGGACGCCCACGACGTAGGCCCGTGCGCCCCACAGAGCGGCGTTCTTACCGGCCTGATCCTCGTCCATGCCTGTGGCGACCAGTTGTTCCTTGACCCGGTTATAGACCCTTGCGGCGCTGGAGCGGTACTTGATCTTGGAAGCTTCCGTGACCGGGGCGGCGTGAAGGGCGGCTCCGGCCTCGAAGGTGGAACCGGTGATGGCGGCCACCAGGAAACCGGGCACCCCTTCCTGGCCCAGGATTTCACGGAGGTCCATGTCGCCCCAGGCCACCCTCTCGCCGTAGCGCCTGGAGATGATGCCCTGCCCCATTTCCTGGGCGGCTTCGGGGATACCCCGGCCGATGGCGTTGGCCAGCAGGTTGACGGCCCTGTCGGGAAGCGCCTTTCCGAGAACCTTTTTGACGATCTCGCTGTCTCCGAAAAACCCCAGGCGATTGGTGAGGATGCCCAGGGGAAGGTTGGTCCAGAAGGTCTTGGAGGCGGCCAGGCTGGCGGCCCCCTCGTCTCCCGTGCTGTCCAGGATCGCCTTGTAGACGGGTCCGGCTTCGGACAGCCCCTCGATGACCTGAGAGACCGAGGCCCCGAGCCAACGGGCCAGCCCAACGGCGGCGGGTCTCGAAAGGCCCATGGCGTTGCTGACGGCCGCTGTTCCGGCCACCGCCTTTCCAACGGCCATGCCGGGTACCAGGTAAAACGCCAGGGAACCGGAACCCTGCCAGAAGGCATCCCAGAGGTTGGGGTCCTCGCCCTCCAGGATTTCACCGCTCAGGCTCCTGGAGGCCCAGTCCAGCTTGTCCGCAAAGGACCTGGCGGACTCCCAGCCCGTGAGCCACTCGATGCTCCTGGAGAACCCGCCGGTGGCCGTCATGAACCCGGCCACCAACCCCCCCAGTGCACGGTTCGTGGCTCCGATGGCCGGGTCGTCGACCTTTCGCCAAAAGGCCGAGTGGGTCCTGAGGGTCTCCACGGAGGGGCGCTCGTGCATGGGGCCGACCTGGATCTGCTTGCTCTCCTCCTCGACCCTCCGGGCTATCTCGTCGTCCGTCAGCAGGGCTGGGTGGATTTTATTGTCCAGGGCCTTCTGGGCCCTGGGGATGGTGAGGTCGTAGGCCTCCGAGATGAATTCCAGGGCGTTCTTCCGTTTCGCCTCCTGGAGGAGGGTGCGGGTCTGCTCGGTTACCCCAAGTTCCTGGTTGATCTCCAGTTCGGAGAACCCCTGGGCCCTGGCCCTCTCGACCCGGCCCTTCAGTTCCTGTCCGATCTCCTCGTCGGAGAACCCGAGGTCTCGGGCCTTCTTTATGCGGTTGGCCATGGACGGGTACTGGAGCAAGAGCAGGTCTTCCATGGGTTCACCCTCCTATTCGTTGTCGTACAGGGCGTGTTGGAGTCTCTGTTTCCTTGACTTCTCCACCTTGGCCCCGGCTGTACTGGACTTGTCCGGCCCGGCCTGGACGGTCGGGGCCTTGAGCCCTCCGTCCTCGACGCCGCCCAGTTGGGGCGGGAACCACACGGCCCCTTCCGTCTGCTCAAGGATATCCGCCTTGGCGCCGAAGGGGTTCCAGAAGAAGCGTCCCTTCTTGTCGTCGGTGATGGCCTTGCGGAGGAGGTAGTTGCGGACCCCTCTGATTTGCTCCAGGGTGGTGAGGGAGGGGTCGGCGGCCTCGTCGAACTGGGTGAGGTAGTCGTAGGGGTCGATTCCGACGCTCTCCAGGATGCTCTTAAGTTCAGACCGGGCCAGATTCTCGGCCTTGGTGTAGTTGGCGTTCCGGCGGCTGGTGATCTTGTCGAACTCCTTCATGAGCCGGTTCCTCTGGCGTTCGCCGATGAGCCCGGCCCCGTTGGCGTCCATGATGTCGTAGGCGTCCTTGGTCCCCTCAACGATTCCCTTCCTCAGTTCCTCGAACGTCGCCTTGGCCTCCTCCGGCTTGGTTCCGTAGTTGTATTCCAGGAGGAGGAGTTCCTTCTGGTCGGGGGGGGCGTTTCTCAGCCGGGCACGGAAGGCCCGTTGGGCGTTGCGCTCCGCACGGTTGGCCAGCACCTCCTGCCGGTCCTCGATGGCCGTTGCCCAGGAGAGGGCCCGGTCGGGGTCCAGCATCCCCTTCTGGGCCATCCCCAAAAGCTCCGCCCTGGACGGGGGTTTCCCGGAGAGGACCTGCATGGCCACCCAGTCGGAGACCTTGCCCCGGATCTTCCTTTGCTCGGAGTCCCGGAAGTCCAGGAGTCTCTGGATGGCCACCTCGTCCAGGCGGTCCAGGGCCTTGCGGTCCGGCTCCCACTTCATGGGGTCCGCCACGATGCCCTTCACGGCGGCGTCGTACTGCATGTCCGTGTAGGCGTTCTCCCGAATTTTCACGGCGTCCGTCTCGGGGAGCCAGCTTGAGGCGGCGGCGATGATGGCGTCCACGTCCTCCTTCTTCCCGGCCCGGACGGCGGCCGCCACGGCCTCGTCGAACTTCCCACGGCGGACCAGGGCCTGTTTCTTCAGGAAAAGCCCCTGGACCTCCCCCTGCTGGGAGACCGACTTGATCTCGAAATACTGGGAGGCCTTCTGCTTCACGGCCTCGTTGGATATGCCGTCCTCCAGTTCCTTCCTGAAGCCCTCCCAGCCCTTGGTCAGACGGGCGTTCATGCCCTCGTAGTCCGTGTTCATGGACTCCTGTTCCATCTGCTCATCCCACCAGGCGTCGGCCTTGGCCTTGAGCAGGGCGAAGTCCATGGCGTTGACTTCCTCCTGTTGCTTCAGGGCCACCTGCCCCAGAAGATTACCGGCCCTCTGGGCGGCGTTCCCCAGTTCCCCCAGCTTCTCGGCGAACCCGGCCCCGAAGGCGTCGGGGTTGACCCTGGGGGAAACGTCGGGGGAGGGGAGGGAGCCCGGCGTAACCTTGCGTTCGTAAACGGGCACCTTCATGGGTCACCCCTCCTAACCGTAGTTGTGGCTCACTCGGGTGGAACCGTAGACGATGCCGGTGGGCCACTTCTTGGACTTGCTGAGAAGCCCCGAACTGAGGCCCTCGGCCGTCCGGTCGGCCACCATGGCGGCCCCCGTCAGAAGGCTGGAACCGGCCCCCAGGACGCCTCCGAGCATGGCGTACTTCCCCTGGCTCTTGGCCATGGAAGCCTGGCCCTTGAGGTTGGCGGCCTCGGTCTGGAAGCCCCAGGCCTCAAGCTGGGCGTTGTACTTCGTCATGGAGACGTCGGACTCCACGCCGTAGGCCGTATCGGCCAGGAGGTCCAGGGCGGAGCCCGAGTTCACGGCCACCCCGGAAGCCCCCAGGAGGCTCTTCTGGGTTCCCTTGAAACGCTCGCCCCTCTCCCGGAGGAGGCGTGCCTCAAGCTGGGCCTTCTCCAGGGCCTGGGCGGACTGGGCCTCCTTCACCTTGGCCTGGTTCTCGTAGGCTTTCGCCTGGGCGTCTGCGGCTTGCATCCCGGCGACCCCCTGGGCCAGGCTACTGACCACGGACATGAAGGTGCCGAAGGTCTGAAGCTGGGTGCCGAGCCCGAAGGCCTCGCCAGCCGTGGACATGGCGGCCATTATCTGCGGGATACACACGTCACTCACCTCTCTTCCGTGTGACGGGATGGAAAGGGAGGCCTTCGACCCCGTAGGGCCGGGCCTCCCCGATCTCGAACTTGAGCCACCGGAGCCAGGCGAGGGAAAGGGCGTTGTCCTCGTGGACCCAGTTGGTGAGCACCTCGTAGCGCTGGAGAAGCCGCTCGATGACGGGCCTGGAGTGCCTCAGGAAGGGGATGCGGATGTCGTGGAGTTCGTCGCTCCCCAGGAGCCAGGGGGAGCCCTTCCCGGAAAGGAGGACCAGGGGCACGACGCCGAAAAGGCAGACGCACCTCCCCCCCTTCTCCACGGCCCACTTCTCACGGCTCCTGGAGACGGCCGTCATGAGCCCCTCGTAGGGAAGCGAATGGTTGGCCGCCCATATCTCCAGGCGATCCGCCGCCCTCATGCGGGGCGCCAGGTCCTCCACGTGCCAGGCCTCAACGTCGGTGAGGACCACACCGGCGCTCTCGGCATGAACGATCCTAGCCACCGTAGGCCACCCGCCTGACAATGCCGTCGACGCCGAAGGGGAGCGGATCGGACTGGCGAATGTAAACCTTGCCCTCGTCATCCCACCCCGACTCCAGGGTGGGCCTCAGCTTGCCGGTGAAGGGCGTCGCATTGCCCTCGTAGTCCAGGTCGTTCAGGTGGTCGGCGTCCGGCCCCACCTGGCCCCCCGCCGAGTTGTTCAGCATGAGGATGGCCCTGGAGGCGTTCTTGCGCTTGGGGATGGAGACGCCGTCCTTGAGTTCGATGGCGTCCTCCAGGGTGCAGAGGTCGCAGTCGTACCCCAGGCCGACATGGGCCTTGGTGGCCGCCGTGGGGAGAGTGACCTTCCCGCTGGCCACCGTGAGGTTGCGGACCACCGTACCGTTGGCCAGGGCCACGACGGTCTTGCCCTCCAGGTGGTCCAGGCCGGTGATTTCCGTGGCGGCCGTTCCGCTGTACGTCAGGCCGCAGTCCACGAAGAAGGCATCCTCCAGGGCCGTGAAGCGCCTGGAGTGGAGACGTTCGACGTAGCGCTTCGTGGCGCCGTTGATGGTTCGCCGGACAATGGCCCAAAGCTGGTCCTCGCCGTCTCCAGGAATGGCGCAGATGGACTCCACGACCCCGTCCGTGTGGTGGTGGTGCCAGGCGACGACCTGGTGCTCCCTGAGGTAGGTCATCCCCAGGAGGACGCCGTCATCCCGGACGGCCCAGACCACGGAGTAGGGGGCCTGTTGGAAGGCCCAGCCCACGATGTAGTGCCCATCGAAGAGGTGCTCCGAGAGGACGGAGAGGTCGTTCCCGGCGTAGGAATCGTCCTCCAGGGAGTAGCCCAGGTCGAAGACCTTGGCGTTCATCCCCTCCAGGAAGAGGACCCGGTTGCCCACCACCAGGGGCGGTATTTCGGACGAGCGGGTGTAGTTCTGGGGTTTGGCCACCTTCTCGCTGGGCGTGATGGCCTCGCTGGACGTGCCGGGCCCCACCTTCCATTGCCCACCGGCGGACATGACCACCAGGTCCGTCAGGGGCACGATGCCGGTGATGGCGTTGACCTCACGGCTGGGGATGGGGATGTCCACGGCGTCGTCGTCCTGGAGCGGCAGGGAAACCCCGAAGTCCGGGTAGTTGCCGGACCTGGACATCCAGATGCGCTGAGGGTCCGTGGGGGTGTTGGCGAAGACCAGGCGTTCCTGGTAGAAGGCCGCCACGGAGGGGAACCCATACTTGTCGCTCCAGGAACCGAAGGCCCAGACGTCCGTGGACGTGGGGAGAGTCCAGACGCGGGTCTCCAGGACGCCCTCCACCTCGGTGGAGGAGACGTACCTGGTGATGCGGACCACGGCCCTCTCCCGGAAGTCCGGCACCTCGATGTAGACGTATGGGTGGTCGGTCGTAATCGCTGGACGACGGACCCGGAGCAGGAACTCCTCGTCGTCCTCCTTCCCCTCCACGAGCCAGTTGGTCGTGATGCGCCAGTCCAGGGACTTGAACTGGTGCCAGGTTTTTCCCTCGTCGATGGACTTGTCCAGGTAGATCACGGACGCATCCCAGTCGCCAGCGGAATGGGTCCTAACGCTCCACTTCCCACGGACCCGGTACTCGGGGCTCGTGTAGTTCACGGAGTCCGGTATCTGGAACTGGGTGGACGACCCTGGCGTCAGGTACTCGGCCATGAAGAGGCACCCCTCCATGTCCGACTCGAAGATGGGGTCCGAGGCCTCTATGATGACCGAATCCCCGCTGTTGAAGGGCCCCCCCGTCACCGCCACGCCGCCGCCGGAACTTCCCTTGGGCGTCTGAAGGCAGACCCACGAGACGTAGCCCGTGTAGGTGTTGTGTGACGACACGTACAGCCCCACCCGGACGGTGGCGTAGGACGTGATCTGTTCGGCCACGTTCTCGGGTATCTCGAAGTTGTAGACCCCCCAGGCCGTCGTGAGGAAGATGGTCTTCTCGTAGATTTGCGTGGTGCCCGAGTAGAGCCTCACTCTCATCTTGGTGGACGTCCGGTTGCCTTTGGCCCTGACCTTCAGGACGTGGCCGCTCCTGGAGGTCGGTTCCTCCAGGGTATCCAGGGTCAGCTTGCACTCGGTTCCCAGACCGGCGCACGAGATGTAGTCGGAGTCGTTGTAGGGCTCCTCGTCCAGCTTCGAGTAGAGCGGGGTCGTGGCCCAGGAGCCTGAGGCGTAGTCCGAGGCCGGGTAGGCCTTCTGGGCGAACCCGTTCATGGAGACCGTGATGTCCTCGTCCTCGTTGACGTCCTGGAAGGGGCCGCCGGAGAAGGGGAACTCCTCCAGGAGCCAGTCGATGTGACCGTAGCGGGAAAGCGTCATGATGGGGTAGTCGGGGTGGGTGAGGTACATGACGTCGGCGGACTGGACATACCGGATGTCTCCGATGTCGGCCTCCAGGAACGGCGTCGTGACCTCGTAGGGAACGGGCGTCACGTCCTCCGTCACCACCAGGCCGTCGGAGGTGTAGAAGCGGACGTACTGGTCGCCAACCTCCATGGCGTAACACTCCGAGGCGTCCATGGAGAAGACGAAGGGAATGAGCCTGGAACGCTTCGAGGAGGTTTTCGTCTCGCCGTAGAACTCGAACCCCGGCCGGTTGACGGCGCCGCCATGGGGCCGGGTGATGAAGTTCTTGCAGACCTCCAAGCCGATGTCTCGCTTGTCCAGGTCCACCCTGGAGCGAACCGGCGGCGAGAGTTCACCGGCGGCAAAGGAGGGCTGGATCGGGTGGACGGGTCCGATCATTAACGCCTCGCCTCCGCATATCGGCTGGATTTCGGCAGGGTGATGGACCTCTCCCTGGCGGCCATGGTGGTGGCGTTGGCCAGCCGGTTCATGTAAATCTTCTCCAGGGCGCCCTGGAGTTCAGGATCGGTCGAGAGCGGGATGGCCAGTTCGGACGCCAGAAACCAGGCGAAGGTGTCGGAGAAGAGCGTTGGGAAGACCGACTCGTCCGTCACGGCCACGATGTATTCGCAATAGGCAGGGCTGATCCCCGCCAGGATTCGCCTACCCGAGGCGCTGGCGGTAGCCTGGACCTTGAAGTCCTCGGACAGGCCCTCCTTCGTGTTCTCGTTGAAGACCCTCAGGACCCTGAGGGCGGAAGCCGGGTGGACGTAGGCGTAGGCCCACAGGGGATAGGATTCCGGGGCGTCCAGCAGTTCCACCGTCGTGGTGGCGAAGGGCCAGGGGAAGGATGCCAGGAGAACATCCCTGGCCACGGGGTAGGTCGAGAGGATGGCCAGGGTGACGGGGTCCGAACCCGAGAGGTTTGCAAGCTGTTTCCTGTCGCCAAGCCGACTCAGGGCCAGGTTGACGATCTCAAGCTGGGTCATGGCCTAACCTCCTTGGGGGGCAAGCAAAAATGGGGGTGGCCTTTCGACCACCCCCGAGGGCTACTTTTTCCCCTTGCCCCTCTGGGGCTTGGGGGGTTCCGACACAGGTTCCGGTTCCGGCATGGCAACGGCCTCGCCGGGCCCTGGAACGTCCGACACAGGCAGGGGTTGGGGGTTGAAGGGGGAGAACCACTTTGGCACCCGCTCCCCGTCGGTGAATTCCACGATGGAGCCGGTTTCCCAGAACCTGCCCGAGAAGTCGGTGCAGGTCCGGGTGCAGACGTACCTCACGACGGCCAGCCCCTAGTAGGCGGCGGGAACGACGTTCGTCTGGAGGTCCTTCACCAGGGCGACGTAGAACTTCCCGGCGGTAAGGGCGGCCGTGCCGATGGTGATGACACCCTTGACGTACCGGTAGAGGTTCTTCGGAAGACGGACGGCCAGGGGAACCGTACCGGCCGTGAGGTTCGCCTTGCCGATGGGGGCCGTTTCCACGACAGTCACCCAGGTACTGCCGTCCAGGGAGTGCTGGATGGCGAACTGGACCGTGGCGGCGCCGCCAGAGGTGACAGTCTCGGTCACCAGGACCATGGCGACGAGTTCGTCGTTGGCCCCGCCCCTCTTCACGAAGTCGATGACGTTCTCCGTGTCGTGGCTCGCCACGGTCGTGGGGGCCTGGCTGTTGGCCAGGAGAAGCTGTTTGTCAATCCACACGTTGGTGTCCTCCTTTCGGGTTATGGGAAAGGGGCCGCCACAAAGACGGCCCCGCTTAGGACGTCAGCGCCCCAGCACTAGGAGAAGCTGATGGCGGCTTCGGTGGAGAGGATGGCGTCGCAACGCCTGACCGGGATTTCGTCGAAGGCCAGGACACGCCGACCGGCCACGGAATCCCAGGTGAGGTTCACGTTGCTCTTGGCGATGATCTGCTTCCGCAGGGCCGTGCGGACCACACGGTTGCAGTACCAGGCCGCCTTCCCCATGTTCAGGGAGGGGATGCGCTCGGAGGCCTCGATCATGAGGGGAACCAGGTCGGCCGCCCCGGAACCGGAGATGAGGTTCGGGACGTTGATGTTGCAGATGCGGACGACGTAGCGCCAATCGGCCACGACGAGGCCGGTGTGCCACTCGTAGTGCCCACGGTACCCCTGGAACTTGTTGCCGTTGGCGTCGGTGAGGGTGACCTCCCCCAGGTCCTGGTGATTGATCCCCGCCTTGGTCCCCTTGGGGTAGATCCCGAAGACCGTCTCGGGGCTCCAGACCACGAGCCAGATGGAGGTGTTGTTGCTCCCCGTGCCGTTGCCGTTGATGAGCTGGTCCTTGTTCCCGGCGTTGATGGCGTCGGAGAAGCGGGGTGCCAGGCCCAGGAACCGCTCGGGGTTGACCCGGGTGTCGCCGTAGAACAGGGTCGTGGCCATCGCCTGGTTCATGGCCTCGATGAAGGCCTTGTCCTGGGAGAGGCGGAACTCGGCGGTGTTGCCGTTGAGACCGGCCACCCGCTTGTCCACCTCGGAGTAGGCCTCCAGCATCCCGCAGGTGTCGGTCACCTGCGCCGATTCGGCCTTGCCGTTGGGGACGCCGTAGTTGAGCAAGCGCCAGGCCACGTCGGGCAAGCCGGTGCGGACCGTGGAGAGGTGACCGGTGGGGAGGTTCCCCTCCACGTACACCATGTCGTTGAGGATCTCGTTGTTGCGATTAAGGAGCTCGACGATCTTGTCGATCTTCCCGTTCGGGTCGAGCATCCTGGCGTGGTCCTGAAGGGTGGGCAGGTTGTTTCCAATCGTTGCCACGTTGATCGCTCCTTTCTAGGGTTTAGGGTTTGTGCCCGGGGTAGAGGACCTCGGCGTCGGACTTGGGGGCGCCGACCCCCTCGGCCTCGACGAACTTCGGGTCCTGCGCGATCTTCCCGAGCCGGTAGAAGAGCCGGATGAACTCCTTGTGGTTCCCCACGAAGAGGTCGTCCATCAACTGGGCGAGCTCGGGGGTCCCGAAGGTCTTCAGCCCGAACTTCGCCGTGGCCAGCTTCTCCTCGTGGTTGGCTCCCCCGATCTCCGGGTCGGCCTTGGCCTCCGCTTGCCACCCCTCGATGGTCTTCTCCCATTGGGAGACGAGGCGCTGGGAGGCGTCCTTCATCAGCTTGGCGTGCAGGTCGGCGAACTTCTGGGCCTGTTCCTGGGAGAGCTTCGATTCCTTGGCCAGGGCCGTGAATTCCTTCGACACGGCCTCGTCCAGGGCGAACCCCTCCGGGGCCTTCAGGTCGTATTTCTCCGGGACCTGGGATGGTTCGTCCTTCGCCTTGTCCTCAGGGGTTCCCTGGGACTTGTCTTCCTGGGTTGCCTGGGGCTTGTCCTCGGGGGTTCCCTGGTTGTCGAACAGGTCCTTCCCCACGTCTCCGCTCGCCTTCTGGTTTTCGGTGTCACCCTGATTCAGAAGGGATTCCGGCATTACGCTTCCTCCTCCTCGTCCTTCAGAAGGCCCTCCGCCACAGCCTCGGCCCACAGGATGCCGAAGTTGCCGGGGTCTACCTTCTGGATGTCGTTCAGGATCATCAGGGCCAGGTTCCGGTGCCCCTCCAGGAAGAACCCCGTGGAGTTGCCGGTGAACGTGGTCCTGAACAGGCTCCCGATGGTCAGGAGCCTCCACATGAAACGACGGCCCTCCCGCGTGGAGAGGACCGCCCGGATGTCGTTGAGCTCCTGCTCGCGCCTGAGTCGGCGCTCCTCCTGCGTCTCCTGGTCGGCGGCCTCGGCCCTCAGCTTCCGGCCGAGCATGTCGTCCAGGCTTTCCCCCTTCCTGGCCGGTTTAGGCATGGGCTACATCCCCCCTGGGACTCCCTGGACGCCGTATCCGCCCTGGAAGTTGCGGATCACCTGGTCCAGCAGGTTCCCGTCCCCCGTCTTGGCGGAGGACAGCTTCTGGGCGGTATCGGCCCCCTGCTGGGCGCTGGCCATCATCGTCTGGGCCGCCACCTGCTGGGCCCTGGCCTGGCGCAGTTTGCTCACCATCTCGTCGGACACGACCACCGATGCCGGGACCCCCAGCATGTCGGCGTACTCGTCCACGAGCTGGTCGAAGTCCACCTTGTCCAGGACCTCCGGCTTCACCTGGGCCATGCCGCCCACGAAGGTGACGAACTGCTCCAGCGTGACGGTGCCCACCAGTTTCTGGCTCTGGGCCAGGAGGGAGACGTACTCCACCTTCAGTTCCTGCCCCTGGAGCTCCTCGGGGGGCGGCGGGATGAGCTCCGCCTCCAGCATCAGGTTGAACGTCCGCTTGATGGCGTTGTTCAGAAGCTCCGTGTCCAGGCGCTCCAGGACCGGCCCCAGCATCAGGAGCTTCTCCTCGTGCCGCTCCGCCACCTCCCGGGCCGTCATCTCCCGCCGGTCCGACATGGACAGCATCAGGAACAGGTCGGCGTAGAAGGTCTGTCGGATGGATTCGGCCACGTTGGCGATGGCCTCCCGTAGCCCCGACAGGTCCGGGCTCACCTCGTAGAGGGGGCGGATCCCAGTGCCGGAGGCGTTGGGATTCACAAAGGTGACCCCACCGGGCATCGTGCGGACCCCCTGCTCCGCCACCTCGGGCGGGGCCTGGAGCGGCGGGTCGTAGGATTTCTCGATCCCCGTCAGCTTGTCCATCTCCAGGACCATGAGCTGTTTGGCGTCCG
>CAYNGF010000095.1:0-14399 GCA_964396515.1 uncultured Paludibacter sp. | reverse complement strand
CCACGACATTAACTATCACAGATAATAAAATAAATAATATGTACAAGTCTGTAAATGGAACTAATCAGACTTACGTTAACGGTATTTGGATTAACACCGCAGTACTCTGTCCGGTAACAATTACCAATAATGAAATCCGTGATTTGGTATTTAGTGCAGGAAGAGTTAATGATACTCCTCTGAACTGGAGTAGTGGAATAACTTTGGGAGCTCAGGGAGCAGGGTCAGTAATAAGTGGTAATACCATAGCAAATATTACAGGTGTTGGTTCTGAGTCTAAGAATATCTCAGGAATTACTTTAGTTACTACAGCAGGAACGCCAACTTTAAATATTTTCAGCAATCAAATTTACAATTTATCTTCCAATGTTACCCGCAAGTTAGGTCAGTATGGAACCGGATGTGTTGGAATTTTAACGCACGCCACAGGTGCACTTACTCCAACTTTAAATATTTATAACAACATGATACGCCTCGGTTACGACCGTTCGGGGAATGCTGATGCTTTGGCAACCGGATACATTGGAATCAGAGATACTGTTATGTCAACTTCTTCTTCGGCTAAAGCAAATTATTACGGTAACACCATTTATATTGGAGGTTCAAATGTTGCATTAAGCGACTCAATTTCTTCGATGGGAATGTGCTTTGCTACCGGTTCGAGTGTGGCACGTGAAGTTAAAAACAACCTGATTATAAATGCACGCTCTAATACCGGCGGAAGCGGAGCTCCCGCAAGCAAAGTCATTCGTGCCGTAAATACCGGAGGTGTTGGTCATTATGCTATTGGAACCGGCGGAAGCGCAACAGGTTTAACAAATTTCACATCGAATAATAATGCTTATGTTGCAAATGGAACAGGTGGTGTGTATGGCAGATTTACGTCAAAAGCCGAAGCAGCTGACCTTGTTGCCATTCAAAGTTACACCGGAGGCGATCTTCAGTCTGTTATTAATGTAAGCCCAATTTTTATTAATGCAAACGGTGCTACACCTGATTTGCATTTAAATCAAACTAATTACAATGCAAACGAAGACCTAAAATATGCAGCCGTGCTTCCAGCTCCATTCAATGTTGATTTTGACGGAAATCCAAGACACGGAACAAATCCAACGATTGGAGCAAATGAATACACCGGATTGGTTACTGCATTGGATAAAAAGGTAAATTCGACTTTAAGAGTTTCAGTTAATGGAAATGATATTACAATGTATAATACGAAAGCTGGTAATACAATTTCAGTTTATAACCTTGGTGGACAAAATGTTAAACAACTGTTATCGAACGAAGGAACTACTTCGTTCAATATGCAAAGAGGTGTCTATCTAATTAAAGTAAACAATGAAGTTTCGAAAATTGTGATTTGACAAAGATGTTTAAAATTTGAATTTAAAGGCTGCCAGACAAATTCGGCAGCCTTTTTAAATATTATCAAATTATAAACCAATAGTTCGTTATTAAATATCCAATTTCTCGCAAAGACCCTAACTCGCCAAGAAAACTGTAAAGTTTTCTCTTTGCGTCAAATAAAATATGCATTGATTACCAGGTAGATATATTTTTATTTTGCGTCTCTACGCCTTTGCGAGAATAGTAAGACACAAAAATATCAAATCTTGATATTTTGTATATATCTGTTTATTATTTAATTATATAAAAGATTTTATAACGGAGTAATTATAAAAATTCTTATTTTTTCA
Source organism: uncultured Paludibacter sp. (assembly GCA_964396515.1). Lineage (GTDB taxonomy): Bacteria > Bacteroidota > Bacteroidia > Bacteroidales > Paludibacteraceae > Paludibacter. Next base: position 12,699 of record CAYNGF010000095.1, on the reverse strand, counting down.
ATTCATTTATTTTTCAATAGATTACAACCATATGTAATTTGTCGTCATTATTGTTGTTTAACATCTTTACCAATGTGTTTAAAAAAATATCAAACAATTTTTTAATATAAAAGTATGATTGAAACTAAAAAACAGTTCGCATATAAATTATCGCGCTATTTTCTTTTTTTCTTTTTTTCTTTTTTTCTTTTTTTCTCAATCTCAATATCAGCCTCAAATTCTGTTGCCGGATTTTTCCCTCTCGAAAGTAGTGGTCGTCAGGTGTACAACTTCAACAATGGCTGGCGCTTTATGCGCGGCGATGTGAAGAATGCCGAAAAAACTGCGTTTGATGATACGGCATGGGAAGTAGTAAGTGTTCCGCACACTGTACAATTAATGCCCGCAGAAGCGAGCGGAAACCGGAATTATCAGGGAATTGCGTGGTACCGAAAACGATTTGTTGTGCCCGCCGATGCCAAGGGAAAAGATATTATTTTACATTTTGAAGCCATAATGGGCAAGCAAAAATTCTTTCTCAACGGTAAGCTTGTAAAAGAAAACAAAGGCGGATATTTACCTGTAAACATAGATGTTACTTCCCATGGTGCACAAGCCGGCGATACTTGTTTGATAGCCGTTCAGGCCGATAACAGTGATGACCGTAGTTATCCGCCCGGTAAAACCCAACTTACCCTCGACTTTGCCTACCATGGCGGTATATATCGCGATGTGTGGATGATTTGTAAAAACAAAGTGGCAATTACTGATGCTACTGAAGCGAATAAAGTAGCAGGTGGTGGAGTTTTTGTGCATTTCGATAAAATCAGCTCTACAAGTGCGGAAGTTTTTATCGATACAGAAATTAAAAATAATGATAATAAAAGTCGAACAATTTCGCTTGAAGCTCTTATTAAAGATAAATCCGGAAAAACAATAAAGTCGATAATTTCAAAAGTTACACTGAAAGCCGGCGAATCAAGAACCATAAAACAAAAAGAAAATGTTTTAAATCCTCAACTCTGGTCACCCGAAAATCCATATTTATATCATTTGAATTTAATTGTAAAAGATGGAAAAAAAGCCGTTGATGGTGGTTTTATTCGCATAGGAATTCGAAAAGCAGAATTCAGAGGAAAAGATGGTTTTTATTTGAACGATAAACCTTATGGACAATTGATTGGAGGAAATAGACATCAGGATTTTGCGTATGTTGGAAATGCAGTGCCAAATTCGCAGCAATGGCGCGATGTAAAACGCTTGCGCGACGCCGGAATGGTAATAGTACGGGCGGCACATTATCCGCAGGATCCTGCTTTTATGGATGCATGCGATGAACTGGGTATGTTTATGATTGTAGCAACACCGGGATGGCAATTCTGGAATCGCGATAGTACCTTTTCTGAACTTTCGTATCGCTATACGCGTGAAATGATTCGCCGCGATCGGAATCATCCTTCTGTGTTGCTTTGGGAACCAATACTCAATGAAACACGCTTTCCACTCGATTTTTCACTGAAAGCATTACAAATTACAAAAGAAGAATATCCTTATCCCGGACGACCCGGAGCTGCAGCCGATTTACATTCGGAAGGTGTTGCCCAAAATTACGATGTTGTGTATGGATGGCCTGAGGATGAAGGTAAGACTCATCAGTCAGTTTTTACCCGTGAGTTTGGCGAAAATGTTGACGATTGGTACGCACATAATGCAAATAATCGAGCTGCTCGTCATTGGGGCGAAAAGCCTATGCTTACAGCCGCACTTTCGTTGGCCGAGTCGTACGGAAATATGTTCAAAACTACCGGACAATTCACCGGAGGCGCACAATGGCATCCATTCGATCATCAGCGTGGTTATCATCCCGATCCATACTGGGGGGGTATTTTCGATGCTTTCCGGCAACCAAAATATGCGTACTATATGTTTAAAAGTCAGGTTAATCCACGTTTAAAGGTTGAGAATGTGGAAACCGGCCCCATGGTTTATATTGCCAATGAAATAACACCTTTTTCCGAAAAAGATTTGATAATTTTTAGCAATTGCGATTCAGTACGTCTTACTGTTTATGAGGGAATATCAATGACAAAACCTGTTGTACACGAAAAAGGGAAAATTCCATATGCACCTGTAATTTTCGAAAACGTATATGACTTTTGGCATATGCGCGATTTAACTTACAAACGTAAACGTCAGGATTTGGTAAGCTTCGTTGCCGAAGGAATAATTAACGGGAAAGTTGTTTGCAGCGAAAAAAAAATGCCTTCGCGAAGGTCAACTAAAATACGCCTTACAGTGGATAAATTAGGCAAAGAACTTGTGGCTGATGGTTCTGATTTTGTGGTAGTGATTGCTGAAATTACTGACGATGACGGAAATGTACGCCGACTTGCAAAGGAAAATGTTGTTTTCGAAGTAAGCGGAGAGGGCGAAATTATCGGCGACCAAACCATTGGAGCAAATCCACGTGCGGTGGAATGGGGCTCAGCGCCTGTTTTAATCCGTTCAACAACCAAAGCAGGGAAAATAAAAGTGAAAGCACACGTACAATTTGAAGGCACACATGCACCCACATCAGCCGAAATCGAATTTAACAGTATTTCTTCTGATCTTTTGTTCAATTATATCGAGCAACAAATAGGTACAAAAACCGGATTGAAAATCGAAAGAATTCAGAATAAAAATAATCTTACAGAAGAACAAAAGAAAAAATTGTTGGAAGAAGTTGAAAAACAACAGACAGAGTTTGGTATTCAGAAATAAAAGTTCATCACTTAAATGAATCGTTATTTAGGAAAAACCTGATAGGCACACCGGCTTATCAGGTTTTATTCGATTAAATAACTTGTTTTTACAAAGATTTGATAACTTTTATTTAGTATGCATTAGTGTAAACATAGGAAATTCAGCATCAAGGCATTTTCAATTCCTCTCCATTCACCATCACATCGTTCAACTTCACTTTTTCGCAGTTGATAAATTCGCTTTTTTGTTTTGCTCCGTGAATATCAATATTTGAAATGGTAATGTCAGTTATAGGCGATTCTTCTAATCCTCGAATATAAATTGGGATTCGCACATCCACACCTGTTAAGTTGCTCAAATGAATGTTTCTGAAAATTGGAGTTCTGTCTGACTTTGGTTCTTGGGGCATGTTACTGTATTTTAAATCCAGAATAATTGCTTCGCGTTGAATATTTCGCATTACAATATTGTTAACGCGAATATTTTCAACTACACCACCACGTCCGCGTGTAGATTTAAGACGAATACCACGATCGGTGCCATCGAAAACACAATTGGAAATGGTAATATTCCGCACACTTCCGCTCATTTCACTGCCAATCACTACACCACCGTGCCCTGAAAGCATCGTACAATTAGTAATGGTAATATTTTCGCAGGGAGCATTTATTTTGCGTCCTTGCAGATCGCGTCCGCTTTTAATGGTGATACAGTCGTCGCCTACGCTGATATGGCAGTTGGAAATATGCACATTTTTGCACGATTCAGGATTAATTCCATCGGTATTTGGCGATTTGGGATTGATAATGGTCAGACCTTCGATTGTAATATTTTCGCTAAATTCCGGATTGACTGTCCAGAACGGTGAGTTTACTATGGTAACTCCTTCAATTTTAATATTTTTGCAACGTAAGGTTTGAATAAATGGCGGACGGAAGAACCTTCTTTGCAAAGTTTCGGTGTAATCTTCATTAGTATCAGCATAAAGATTTTTGACATCGTTGGCTTCGTCCCACATTTTTTGATATTTGTTCATATCGCGTACACCATTGTTCTTCAGGTCAATCATTACTTTGAAAAGTTCATCCCACCATTTTTTCCCTTGTCCATCAAGTTTGCCATCACCTTTGATGGTAATGTTTTCGGCATCAGTGGCGTATATCAGCGGAGAAAAACTTTTCATCAACACACCTTCGTGCCGCATTTCAACATAAGGCAGATAATCATCGAAATTATCAGAAAAAAGCAAAATAGCCCCAGCTTCGAGATGAATGGTAATATTGCTTTTCAATTTTATTGAACCTGTAAGATAAGTTCCTGCAGGAAAAAACAACGTTCCGCCGCCAATGGTATTTAACTTATCTATCGTTTTATTTATAAGTATAGTGTTCAACTTTTTTCCTGAAGCATCTGCGCCGGCTTTACGCATGTCAATCCATGCAGCTGAGGCATTAAATAAAATAGAAAACAGGAAAAAAATTGCTAAAATTGCTTTTTTGTTCATATCGTTTTATAAGTAAAAGTAATACAATGAGTTATATTTTTTAAGTAAAGAAAAAATAAACTATTTTATTTCCGTTGAAAAATCATAAATGCCACCTTTAACTTTTTTGGGAGAATATTCCTTAGGTAGATAAATGTCGGCGGTGCAGTTTGCCGGTACTTCAACACGGATTTTAAAATTCTTTTCTTTCAATTTCCAATCAACGGATATTTTTCCGTAACGTGTTTCGCTCGAGGCTCTTACAAAAGTTAAGTCGCCCACAATTTCGGGTTTGATAATGAAATGTTTCATGCCGGGATTTTTAGGATCAGGCTGAATACCTGCTAAAGAAGCAAAAAACCATTCATCAATATGTCCGAGCATGAAATGATTCCATGAAGCTCCCCGACGCGGATCCCATTGCTCGGTAAGTGTGGTAGCTCCGAATTTTAGTTGAAAACCGTACCCCGGAGCATCGTAATGATTAAACATTTTATACAGTAAATCATTTAAACCATTGCCGGCTAAAGTTTGATACAGATAACGGCTGCCAATATCGCCGGTTGTTAGTCGGGTCCCTCGAGCAACAATATCTTTTACAAGATTATCGAGTACGGCAGGTTTAAATTCGGGTTTTACAATTTCCATATAAACAGCCATAGCATTGGCAGTTTGACTACCTGTGGCATATTGTTTTGTTTCGTTGTTGAAAAATTTTGTATTTAACACTTCTCTGACTTTTTCAGCTAAAGCAGCATAATATAATGCATCGAATTTATTTCCGACTAATTCGGCAGATTTAACAAGGTATTTCAATGCATAAAAATAATAAGCGGTTGCCACAAAAGGAACCGGTGTATTGCGTGAATATCCTGCTTTAAAATCACCGTAATCGTACCAGTCGCCTAAACCGAACGAAAGCACGTGATTGTTGGCACGCGAAGTCAAATAATCCACCCAGCGCCGCATGGACTGATAATTTTCAGTTATCAGCGATGCATCTCCATAAAAATCATAGTACATCCATGGAAGAAAAATAATTGAACTTCCCCATTCGGGCGATACACCAAAATCATCAAATCCATTTTTATTTCCAAAAATATTATACATGGGAGCAATGGATGGTACAGCGCCATCGGGTTGTTGCGCATCGACCATATCCTGCATAATTTTTGGTAAAAAATCTACCAGATTGTAATTATACATTAGTACCGGTCCGTTAAGGTGTAATTGCTCAATCCACCCTAATTTTTCACGATGCGGACAGTCGGTAAATACTGCCTGCATATTACTTTGCACCGCTTTTTGTATAAGCATATGTGTACGGTTAAACAATTCGTTTGAGCACTCAAAAGTGGAGATTTGCGGAGCAGAGTTGTAAACAAAGCACGATTTCAGATCTTTCAGAACAGGAAGTTTAAGCGGATTTTTTTCTCCTTTCAAAACTGTACCTTCCACCTGAATGTATCGAAATCCATAGTATGAAAAACGCGGATGCCAGGTTTCATCGCCTTCGCCTTTTAAAACATAAGTGTAGTAATGTGGTCGACCGGTTTGTTGTTGATCTACAGCGCCTTCGGGAAAAACTGATTCGCCAACAAATATAGTTATGGAGTCACCCTTTTTGCCATTAACAATTATCTGAGGATAACCTGCAAGGTTTTGAACTACGTCAAAAACCATGGCCGAATAATGCACTTTGCGTTTAGTCCGAACAGACGAGCTGTCGCACTCAACTTTAGTTAGCCTTTTAACAGATATATAACTGAGCTTATCCATTATTTTGATCGGAAAACCTTTCTGAGGTTGTAATTTCCCTTTCGGGGCATCCTGAATTACCACTGGTTTCCATCTTGAGTCTTTATATCCGGGCATGTTCCAGCCTTTCTGTTCAAGGCGGGCATCGTAGTCTTCACCTCCGTAAATATCATTAAAGGTAATAGGGCTTAAATCATATTTCCAACTATTATCCGAAACTACTGTTTCAACAGTGTTATCCGAATATTGGATAATAGTTTTAAATAAAAGAGTAGGAGCACCAAAGGAAACTTTCAGCTTGCTGTATCGACCTCCTTGTGCATTGTAAAAGCCATTTCCCAGCAAAACACCAAATACGTTTTCGCCTTTTTTCAAATAATTGGTTACGTCAAAGGTATTGTAATAAACTGTTTTATCGTAATCGCTCCAAAAGGGCGCAAACTCTCCATCGCCCACTTTTTTACCGTTGATTGTAAATTCGTAATGACCCAATCCGCATATGTAAGTAAGGGCTTCTTTAATATCCTTTTTAGCAATAAATGATTTTCGGAGTATAATACTTCTTTTTGAAATTGGATCAATGTTTTTCCATACATCTTTATATTCGGGTGTTCCCATTTCCCAACTCAGAAAACGTTTACCTGCAGGAATGTGAGCTGAATCGGCACGAATCGCTCCAATCCAGAACGATTCGGGATGTTGGTGTAGGTCCCGTAGCAGATTATTTTTTATTCCTGCTTCTATCAGCATTGAAATCAACAAAAATGCAATCAGAAAATTATTCTTTTTCATATTATTTCAACGCATCTTTTATGATAAGTTTCGATAGTTTAGACGAAACACCTACTTCTTTTCCATCCACCAATACCCTGAATCCTTTACCCAAGTGATATTTGTCGCCGTTTTTATCCCAAAGTATGGTCAGATTTTTACCGTGATAAAGTACATTATCTAAGCAAAACCAATCCCATTTTCCATCGGGCAATAGTGGATTTACTTCAATAGTATTGTCCATTCGCGGACGAAGTCCTACCAATCCGGTGATAATTAAATCGTTGAAAGTAGAATGATTGTAATACCGACTGCGTTCCTGATCGCCTTTGAGCCAGTAACCGGTTACTTCGTCGAGGTATTCACCAATGTACGGCAAACCGCGGTACGACTGACATTGAACCAGTTTTTCAAAATGACTGAAATATACGCTATCGGTAGCTGTTTTTGGTGAATAGTTGTTCATAAAATTTGCCATAGCCGTAAGTACCTGTGAAGTAGCAAATGGCCATACAGCGCCATCCCATTCACATTTTCCTACACCACGAGTACGAAATTCCGGGTGACGACGTTCGGCAGTTGTCATGCCAAAAGGAGCAGAAAAACCTTTTTCATCAGCCAACTGTAACCAGGCGCTATCACATTTTGCAGGTGTTGGCATATTAAAATACCATGGCAAATAACCTATAAACTCACGTACATTTGCTAATGAATCGGTACGCATGGTTTCAAAAAAACCTAATTTTTCACCCCAAAGTTTGTTTAGTATAAGGTTTCTGATGGTGTCAGCCTTTTGTTTGTATAATTTTGATTTTTCTTCATTTCCTGCCAATGTAAATATTATCGATAACGCATTTGCATTGCCATACATATAACTGTTTATCGTTGGGCGTGCAAATTGCTTTTTCCTGCCGCCACTGATGCTTTCTTCCATGCCATCCTGTACATCGCCCTGCCAGTAAAGCCCACTTTTCAGTCGATGAGTGCTTTCCCAGCGCAGGTATTCTGCTTCCAGATCTTTCAGTAAATCGAGTAAAAATGTTTTATCGCAAGTAACAAAATACCGGTTCAGTTGCGCATCGATATTCCAGGAGCTGAAGTTCATCATTTTAGCCATGGGTTTTCCTTCGTTGCCGCGGTACCAGGTATGTGTAATCTGGTTCAGATAAGTAGAATCACGCAACCAACGACTTTCGTAGGTATGATGACCGAAAGCACACGAGATCAGATTGTATTTATCGGCATAACTTCGGTTTACCAGAAATTCAGTCATACCATATCCTACCGGAGTTTCTTTTATATGCTTGCGCAACGTCCACCAGCGGTAATAAAACATTTCCTCGAAATTATGCTGCGGACATTCGAAAAGAGGTATGTTTTTCTCCATCCATTCAGCTGCTTTTGCGTTGGGTATAGCTTGAACTATATTTTCGTCTTCCATGCCGTTAAAATAATCTACATAATGTTTGAAATCAGCAAATTTCAGCACTGCAGCAGTACTGTTAACATCCATCGATTCGGTTTTAAAATCGGCTAACCGAAAAATTACTAAAGGAGCTTGCCCGCCTGCATTTGGCAAATCATAATCTTGATCGGCAGGAGTATCGGGTGTGGGAAATGTGCGAGGTTCACCCGTTGTAAAAGATATCCGCTCTATATTAGCTACAGGTGCATAAAACATGCGGATTCCCGCTTGTTTACCATCGATAAAAACTTTTATACTGCGGTTTTCGACTGATAATAGCGTTTCAATTTTATAAATTTTATTTGCCTGATAATTCATTAGATTTCCGTAACGGGCACCACCTTTCGCCCTTAAAACGCCGTCAGGCATAAACTCAAGGCGTGAACAGGCAATTCCTTTTTCGTCCAAAAATTCAATTCGTAATATTCCTTTGTCAGCTTGTGAGGTTTGCAAATCAAACGAAACTTTTAATTCCTTCGATGCAGGAATTTTCCGTTCCACTTTGGCGTAATCGAACGGATCTTTGTCCGACAAAGTCAGCCAGTTCTTGCCATTCACCTTTTCCAGTGAAACCGGAGCCCAAAGTGGTGAATAAATATTCCATTCGGTAAGTTCCGAAATCTTTGAAAATGTATCAAAATTATCATTCGCATGAGCCGTGGGTTTAATTTTTACCGGCACAGGAATGCGCGAAACCCACATATCTTCTTTATTAACACTGTAGGCCACCCACAGGTTTTGGTCGTATGGTATTCCGTTACCTTCCTGAATTCCTCGCACATATTGTGGACCGTATGATTTGTAGTTTCCTCCGTATCGCATTGGTGTTATTTCGCCATGAACAAGATTTAAAGTTGTGTAATTCAATCCATCTGCCGAAGTAGAAATTGCCAAAGGCCAACGAAACTCCGAAGGGTTATACACAGTGGCATAACTTCCATCGGACAAACGTTGTCCCCAAATTTTGGCGTTACTATTTACAAAACCTTTAGCGCGTTCTACGGGTTCTGCCCATGTTTTACCACCATCTTCACTTATCGAAGTGAGTGCATGTTTCCAAAGGCAAGCTACTTTCCCATCGGGTAAATGATAGAAGTTGAAGGCTTTATATTCTTTTTTCAAAGGGATTAACGGATCATCACGGTCAGCTTCTTCCACCCATTGCATCATATAGAGCGGATTATCTAAAATTTCCTGACAAGCCTGACGAAATAATTTGTCCTTACTTTTTGTAAAGAAGGGGAAATAAGTATTTTTTTCATTAAAAGCATGATTATAACGCAGGAAGTAAATCGGTCCAAATGTCCCATCTTTTTTTATTTCGCGCACCACACGTCCGATACCGTTCCCATCATTGGGGTCATCTTTTTTGTCGAGTGCCACGCCATAATATGCCATCGTTAATAATTTCCCCGATTTTGATACATAAAAACCTACGCGTTGATGCATAATGGCAGTCAGATTTTTGGCAACTCCGGGATAGTTCGGTTTGGTATAACCATCCGGGACCTTATAAATTGGGAATAAAACTTGCGGATTTGTCCAAGTGTAACCATCTACGGAAGTTTGCAGAAAAGTTTGCGAAGGAGGAATGTGCTCACCCACTTCGCAGCTTAAGTATTGCAGATAAAATTTTCCATTCCAGTATGCCATCATGGGTTGATGACTGTAAGTCCAACCATTGCAGTTCGAAGCATCGGGATATTGCCGATTGGCACGCATCACCTGAATATTGTGTACGCCAACTACCGGCGAAAGCTGTCCGTCGTGGTAAGCCGGATTGACCAGAGTGGTGCCGGAATAATGTATCTTTTCTGTTGCTGAAAATATTTGAACCGAAAATATCAGTACAATAGATATGAAAAAATATTTTGTTGGTCTAAACATTTTAAAATCAGTAATATAAGAGATGTTTTATCAAAAATATTAACGTAAACGTGAACTTCATTATTTTGCTGAATATGCGGTGTTTGAGTCTGAACTGTTTTTTTGTTTTATACTAAGATTATAATTTTTCTTCAGATTATTAACCACAACTGCAGGTGCTTTAAAAATGGTACCATGTTTATGACCTTTAGGTATTGAAATCACGGAAGTAATATCGGTAAAGGTTGTAAAGTCTTTGGTTTTGGCAGCTCCATAATTGAAATTTCGATAAGCATCATAAAAAATTATATATTCATCTTTGATTTTTTCAACCGTAGGACCTTCGCAGAAACTATCAGTAAAAGCCACATTATTTGTACTAAATGGTCCGGTGGGAGAAGGGGCAAAAGCTACCTTCAGATTTCGGTTAGGGCGAGTGTTGTCCTTGAATACCAACACATAGTCTTTTTTACTTCGTTTTACTAAGGTTGCGTCAATTGAACTGTAGCCAGGGTCGTAAAATAATTTGGTTTCAGATATAGTTTCGAAATCTTTGGTTGTGATGTAATATAAACGATGATTGTTGTACTCGTCCTCTATGCCTTTATCAAACCGATCAGGAATACACGAAGACCAAACTACCATAAATTCGTCTTTTTCATCATCATAATATATTTCCGGAGCCCAAACATTGACAGTGCTTGGTTCATGCTTCATAACATCAATCATACGGGGTTTGCTCCAATGTATCAAGTCTTTCGAATTTGCATAACCAAACCCGAGATCACCTTTCCAACTAGTAGTCCACACCAAATGAAAAACGCCTTTGGCATCGATAGTGATAGAAGGGTCGCGCATAATTTGTTGATTCCCAATCGCAGGTTTTAGCCAAATACCGGGAATGCTGTCCCAATTTATACCATCTTCGCTAAAGATAAATCGTAAACCTTCGTTAGCCGGTTCGTGAAACGAGGTGGATACATAAAGGGATTTATTGGATAAACATGAAGTTAAAAATAAGCTGAGAGCAAAAATTGCAATATTTATTATACCTCTGATAAAAGAAAAAATGTATTGGGTGCTCATTTTAAAATTATTGTTTTACTAAATTATTGACGCAGTTGATATCAAAAAGTACTCAAAAAAATCGATTTGAAGAAACCTGTTAAGTTTAAGAATGATCTAAATAGTACAACACACAGTTTTGTTCGTCATTAAAAACGAGAAAATAAGTTTATATGAAAAAATATTTTATATTGTCAGCCCTATTATTTTGCGCGTTTTTGTTCTCACAAAACCGAGGAATGACTAAAACGAATTTTAGCAAGTTTGCAAAGATGCAAAGTGTGGATATTGACGCGGTGCACTGGACGAATGGTTTTTGGAAAGAACGCTTCGATGTTTTTAAAGATACAATGATTCTTTCGATGTGGAAAACCCTGCACGATGCTGATTTAAGTCACTCTTTTCGGAACTTCGAAATAGCAGCCGGTATGTGTGACGGAACACATTGCGGACCTCCATTCCACGATGGCGATTTTTATAAATTTTTTGAAGGAATGGCATCGGTTTATGCACAAACCAAAGATTCTAAATTGGATAAAATGATGGATGAAGCCATTGCTGTTATAGCCAAAGTGCAGCGAAAAGATGGTTACATTCATACTCCGGTTATAATAGCAGAATTAAAAAAAGGTGTCGACACCCATAATCAGGAAATTACAGGTACCAAAACCGGAACTAAAACCGAAAAAGCTTTCGAAAACCGTTTGAATTTCGAAACTTATAATCTCGGGCACTTAATGATGGCAGCCATAATACACAAGCGGGCAACCGGAAAATCAACCTTGTTCAATGTTGCCCTGAAAGCTACCGATTTTCTGTGTCATTTTTACGAAACTGCCACTGCCGAATTAGCCAGAAATGCCATTTGTCCATCACATTACATGGGTGTAGTGGAAATGTATCGCGAAACCGGGAATCCACGCTATCTTGAACTTTCAAAAAACCTGATAAACATACGTGGAATGGTACAAAATGGCACCGACGATAATCAGGATCGAATTCCATTTCGCCAACAATACAATGCCATGGGTCATGCGGTTCGGGCAAATTATTTGTATGCAGGTGTGGCCGATGTGTATGCCGAAACTGGCGAAGAGCAACTTATGAAAAACCTTACCAGCATTTGGAAAGATATTGTAACCCGTAAAATGTACATAACAGGTGCTTGTGGTGCTTTGTACGATGGCACTTCGCCTGATGGAACTTTTTACACGCCTGATTCAATTCAAAAAGTACATCAGAGTTACGGACGACCTTTTCAGTTGCCAAATTCTACGGCTCATAACGAGACTTGTGCCAATATTGGAAATCTGCTTTTCAATTGGCGAATGTTGCAGATAACAGGCGAAGCCAAATATGCCGATATTGTCGAAACTGTGTTTTACAACAGCGTATTAAGCGGTATTAGTTTGGATGGGAAACGTTTCTTTTATACCAATCCGCTGCGATTATCAAAAAATTTGCCCTATACCTTGCGTTGGTCGAAAGAGCGTGAGGAATACATTAGTTTATGCAACTGTTGTCCACCTAATACCGTTCGCACGTTGGCACAGGCACAAAATTATGC
>CAYNGF010000094.1:0-14412 GCA_964396515.1 uncultured Paludibacter sp. | reverse complement strand
GAAAATTAGTACATTTTGTTTTGTAATTTTTGTACATTTTGTTTTTCCGATTATAAATATGAAAATAAAAAAAGCGAAGTATTTACAAAACACAAATTCAAAATGAAAAAATTTATTTATCTATTTGCTATTTTAGCAATTACATTAACTTCGTGTGATAAAAGTGATAGCGTTATTTCATTATCAGAGAGTAATAAACAAGGGATATTGACGTTTTCTTCAATTGAAGAACTAACATCTACTGTTCAAAAAGTAAACTCAATGACACCTAAAGAACGTACAGATTGGGAAAGTTCAAAAGGATTTAAGTCTTTGGGAACAATTTGTGACAAATTTTACAGTTCTATCAACTATGAAAATTTCTCAAATCTTGATGAAATCAAATCTTTCGTTAAAACTCACAATTCGCAAATACAGCTTGTTGAAGATGAGAATGGAGAAATTTCTTGCGTAACTCAAGAGTACAACAATCCAGAACGATACATAATGAATGAGAATCGGATGTACATTGTAGGAAACAAGGTTTATAGAGTTTTTCCTGAACAAAGAAAAGTATCATGTGATATTGCCAACATAACAGAACTTGCTAAAATTAAAGATTTTTCTGAAATCAGTAAAAGTCAATACTCTAACTTTGAAGTAACAGAAAGATCAAAAGTTAGTTCTTCTACAAATAGCAATGATCAGTATTTTGAAAGAACAGAAAAGAAAAGTATTGGAAGCAAAAACTACAGAACAATTGTACGTGTAGAAGCTGTTACTTTATTTTGGAACTCTCTAGGAATGCCTGGTACAATTTCCTATGCTATGTGGTACAGAATTAGAAATCAATCTCAATTCATTGTTTGGTGGGATACAAATGCAAGTACTAAATACGCGCCTTTCAATTATAAAATTTCTAATGGATCTGATGTTTTTACAGGGACTTTACAAAACAGTCTCTTGGGAGGGTTATCATTTACTGTAAATGACGATGATATAAGTGGTTATATTGGATCTTATCCATATCATGAACCACAGCAATCAACAGCATCTCCATATATAGTTACATTTGACGGTTATGTTTATTCTACATTTACAAGAAATGACAATACAACCACAATCACAATTAATTTAAAATATCCGTACTAACTATTTAATTGCTAAGTAACGTTTATAAAACGTTACTTAGCTTTCGCCATTTTATATGAAACGTATAATATTTCTGATTGTATTAATAGTATCTGATTTTTATGTTATATACTCACAAAACGATACTAAATTCATTCTCAAAATAAGTGGGGGCGCGATTACAGATACTAGAAAATTTAACTATCCATATATTGATGAACAACACATAGGAGGAAGTTGGGTTAACAAAAAAAATATTCCACATGTTAGATTAGAAACATGTTACTCACTAAATAATGAGATAGATTTTGGTTTTTATGCAGGTATTTCAAACTTAACCGTCCCTGTTAATCCAAATGATATTTATGATAATACATCAATAACAACTAATGGCTACTTTTTGGGCACTGAATTAAATTATCATATATTGCCACTATTCATAAAACAACCGATACGTTTTGACATATATAGTACTGCCAAAATTGGAATGTTACTGAAAGGGTGGAAAGGCTATGACAATCTATCAATAAATACAGACAACGTTTTTGAAATAGGTATTGGTTTGGGTTCTTCATATTATTTTACACAGAATTTTGGGATTTTCAGTGAAGTTCTTATTGGGAAATTCTATTATAGTAATTTAAACTGGAGAAGTGGTTTAAGCTTCAAATTTTAACAAGATAATTCAATCTATATTTATAATGAATAAAGTCTTTTTTACTTGTATTGTATTATTTACTTTCCTTTCTTGTCATTCATTAGTCGAAGATGAATTTCCTGAAACCAAAAGAATCCCTGTCATAAACGGGTACTTAGAACAAGGAAAAACATTTAAAGTGCATGTTACTTTTTCAACTAAATTATCTGATTCAATTCCACCTCCTGTTGAGAATGCACAAGTAATTATTGAAAGCACTAACAAAACCAAAGACACACTAAAGTACTCTGGGGGTGGATATTACGTCAGTTCTCGTATTGTACAAATAGGTGAGACATACACTTGTAAAGTAGATATTGCAGGTTATCCTACATTATTAGCACAAACAACAGTTCCTGAACAAACTGAAGTTGATTCAGTTTATTTTACTGATTTGGCACAGAGAGGCGAAGAGGGTGAAAAAATTTCTTCATTAGAATTCTTCATTGCAAACAACCTATTAAAAAAACAATATTGGCATGTACTATTAATATCCGAAGGATTAAAAACATATTATGATAATGAAAAAGATGAATTAGTTCAAAATTATAGTATTGAAAATGAAACTATTTATATGCTTGCAGGTCAGGATACAACCCTGCTCAACGAAGCAAATCCTTTGACATTATTTTCTAACAAATTGATAAATAAAAACAGTTACAAAGTAAAATTTTACATTAACGAAAGTTATACTCGTTTCTATAGTGATCAAACATATTATATCGAACTAAGAAGTGTTGATGAAGCGTATTATAAATATTTGAAACAATACTATATTTATGAATCAGCAAGTTTTACTGAAATTGGAAAATCACCACAGAAATATCCATTATATTCTAATGTCACCAATGGACTTGGTATATTTTATAGTTATTCGAGTATTAGAAAAAAACTCATAATAAATACCGCAAATCCATAAAAACAATTTGAATTTTTAGTGCAACTTCAAATAAAAATGAAAAATCCAAATAAATTTATCACTCTAATATTTTTTTTAATAATTATACCAAATATTTCAGCTATACAACTTTCAGGTTTTGTACGAGACGATCTAACAGGTGAAGTTTTAATTGGAGCAAATGTTTGGTTGAAAGATCATAATACTGGAACAACCACGGATAATCGTGGTTATTTTAGCATGAAAGTGAATTCTTCCTGCGTATTAACTGTTTCTTATATTGGTTATCAAACTCAAAACATAAGTATTCAATCAATCAGAGATAGTTTAATAAATGTAAAACTTAAAATTGAAAACAATCTACGAGAAGTAATAGTAACTGCCTCTCACGAAAAAAGTTATGATGTAACCCGCTTATCTGCTAAAGAGTTATCACTAATACCAACTATTGGAGGAAAACCTGATGTGATTAAAGCTTTGCAATTACTTCCGGGAGTTCAAACACAATCAGAAGGCATGAGTCTGATGATGGTGCGTGGTGGAGAGCCTGGTCAAAATCAATATTTACTGGATAATGTACCTTTAATTTATGTAAATCATTTGGGAGGTTTAATGTCTGTATTCAATCCTGATATGATTAATTCAGTGGATTTTTATAAAGGGAACTTTCCTGCTCGACATGGAGGAAAATTGTCGTCAATTGTAGATATTACTCAGCGTGAAGGTGACATATCCAAACATCAAGGCTCATTTAGTTTAGGCTTGACTGATGCTTCATTAACTTTTGAAGGTCCATTAGCTAATAAAAAAATGAGTTATATTGTTACTGCTCGTAAAACCCTGATTGATGGTTTACTGGCTGGTTTCAGTACGATATCAGATGGAAATTACGCTATAGTGGCTTACGGGTTCCATGACATTAACGCTAAACTAAGTTGGAAGCCTGATGAAAAAAACAATTTAAGTGTTAATATTTATCAGGGTGATGACTATCTCAACTATTGGACAAAGCCCTGGAAAATGCACAATAGCGAAAAAAGCTATATTAATCAACAGTGGGGAAACTGGTTAGTGTCGGGACGTTGGAATCGTGTGTTTAGTTCAAAACTTTATGCTGAGAGTATTCTTTCTTACAGTCGTTACCGCAATAAATCAGGGTTAAAATATAGCTATAAAGAAGCGGAAATAAATAAGGAAATCGAAATAATGAATCAATCTTCTGTCAACGATTTTTCGATCCGGACTGCTTGGAAGTATTCTTTTTTGAAAAATTGGAACATGGATTTTGGTGGTCATGTAGGATATATAGTTTTTGAACCGAACTATAATTATCTTTCTTCTTCCAGCATTCCGGCAATTGGCGATATTTATCATTCAATTGAATCGTCAATTTATCTTGATAATAAAATAAAATTGTTTTCTGGACTTTTGCTTCAACCATCATTGCGTATTAACAATTTCTCGAATAACGGTGAGAGTTTCTTGGAAATTGAACCACGTGTAAACCTCTCTTATAAAATAAACAGTAATCAAAGTCTGAATATTAATTATATGCGTGTCAGTCAGAATTCGCACTTAGTTTTTGCTCAAACCGAATTATTAAAACGTGAAGTATGGTTACCAGCTACATCGGATTTACTTCCAGAGATTTCAAATCAGTTATCCGCCTCGTGGAACAGCAGTTTCTCCGATGGTAAATATACTACCGAAACCAATATCTATTACAAAAAAATGGAGAATTTGGTTTCTCTTAAAGAAGGTTACGAAAATATGCTGAACATTACTGGTATAGAAAATAAAATTGAAACCAGTGGAGAAGGAATTGCTTACGGAGCAGAGTTTATGGTAAAGAAAAACTCAGGTAAATGGACTGGTTCGCTATCGTATGCTTGGTCTTATGCTAACCGTACTTTTGCGAATATCAATAATGGTGAAACCTATGAATTCGACTACAACCGTCCACACAATTTTACGTTGAACGTAAATCGTGATTTTAGTAAAAATTGGACTATGACTGCCGTTTGGATTTTGCAAAGTGGTACACCTTATACCCCATCTTTAGGTAAACAATATACTATTAATCCAGAAACTGGAAAAACTAATATTGAGTTGATTTACGGACAGAAAAATTCAGAAAGAATGCAAGCTTACCATAGATTAGATATTGGTTTTAATCATACAATAACCACAAAAAATGGTAATAGGGCGATTTGGTCATATTCGATTTACAATGTTTACAATCATATAAATCCATTCGACTACTATTATGACAACGATAATAATACAGGAAATTTGATTTACTATAACCGTCCGCTTAGGCTTTATAAAACCGGACTTTTTACTTTCATTCCTAGCATTGCTTATAAAGTCTATTTTGATTATAGCAAAAATACTAATACTATTGAGAAAAAAGGTAAAAAGAAAAATAAATGGTTATACTTCTAATCATGACCTAATCGCCCAAAAAGCAAAAAAAACCACAGCAAGTTGGTGTCTATTTTCAAACGTCTTGCAGTGGCTTTTATAGCTTTTCGATAATAGGCAGAGCGGTCACAGTACATTGTTTTTTTTTGTTCGGTTAGACAGTTGAAGTGCGTTTTGAAAGAAAAAAAACAATGAACTGTGGAGAGTTGATTATTATTTAGCTTTGTGCATATAGACAAGTTTAATGGGCTATTTCAGCTGGCTGACAAGAAACAAAAAAGACTTATTGCTTTGACGAACAGAAAATTAATTCGACTGGAATTAATGACGACAGTATAACGACTGAACGGCCAGCTGCCAACACACGCCTAAGCGACAATAGCCGAATTCGTGCGATTTTGGAGGTTTATCTCCCGCATTAGCTTTTGTGTTGTGCGACAGTGAATACGCCCGCTATTCGGCTACTGCGCTTAGCCTCGGTCGTTACCAGCAAGCCGAAAAAAAATTAAGACATCGAATTCTATAACTTTAATACAAACTATTTTAAAAATTCAGCCTATGAAATTACAATTAAAACAAATTAGTTTTTTATTTTTTTTGCTTTTTTCCATTTTTCAACTAAGTGCGCAAAATATGGTTAGTTACGCCTACGATCAGGCTGGTAACCGAATTTCAAGAAGAGTGGTGCCATTAAACAGTACTCCCGACCATGTAAAAAAGAGCGAAAAACCTACTCCAATAGAAGAACAATTGGGTGAGCGTAAAATATCGGTTTATCCTAATCCTACTAAAGGAAATCTAGGCATTAGCATTACCGGAGAGGAAATAAAAGAAAAAATTACCATCGACTTGTTCAATGCACAGGGCACATTACTCATGAGTAAAAAAGCCGAATCGGAAATGACTACGCTTCAACTTTCGAGATATCCGACAGGTTGGTATATACTAAGGGTAACCGAAGGCGAAAAAATAAAGGAGTTTAAAATAATAAAGAATTAACTAATAGTTGACAATACAGAATACACAATTGATAAATGTATAATAAAGACGTAAGCAAAATTACTATACAAACCAAACATATAAACATTAACAAAATAATCTTATGAAACGACTTAAATTAATGGCGACTATAATAGTTGCATTCTTGTGCTTTAACTTTGTATCTGGAGTAAATCCTGTAAAAGGGAAAAATGACAACCTATCTGATTTGGTTATTGATAAATTGAATAAGGATGTTCAACTTACTGATAGTCAGAAAATAATTCTAAAAGAAAAATTTAAGGCTTTTGTTGTTAAAATGGAAGATGCCGATAAAAAAACGAATGAGAAAGACAAGTTTGAGACTAAAAGATTAGCTTCTGATGAGTATGAAGCAATTTTGGATAGCATATTAAATACACAACAAAAAGAACAATTAAGTGTAAAAGTTACTCAACGAGAAAAGAATATTAAATAAACAAATGAACGGATATAATAATCTTTTAATAACACTTTAGAAAACAAAATTCAATGAAAACAAAAAATATACTCACAATATTGCTTATTTCAATCTTTAGCTTAACACTGGAAGCTGCAAATACCTACACTATCGACCAAAACTACACCATATCTCTTACTAGTGGTTATGTGAATGGTATGAGCGAAACATGGAATGTGGTAAGCACAGTAACTGATAAACCTATAATCATTACATATTCAATAGGAACAGAGAATAATTACGATTATCTGACAATAAACAATGTGGATAATTCAGGAAATGTAACATCTCAATTACTTCGGATTAGTGGTACCAAGAGTGGAATTGTTTCAACAACAATACCAAACGGTCGGGTTCAAGTGGTATTTACTTCTGATGGAAGTGTTTGTTATGCCAGTAATCCAAGTGTTTATAGTGGAATTAACGTAACTTTTTCGGTGAATCCTAATCAAATTGTTGGAAATGGTTTATTTGTCAATGGCGATTCTTATATCAGCGGTAATGTAGGTATCGGAAAAAATCCACCTAAAACACAACTAGATGTAACCGGAAGTGTTGGAGGTTTGGCCGTAACAGGAACAAACATCGATCCATATTTTGGAGATAAATTATTACCATTCAAAAATAGCAAGAAACTAATTTTAGGTTGGAACTATTCAGGAGGACGAGGAGAACAGTCAATTATTTCAAATGGACCTGCTTCATTAGTTGGAGGGTTTAGTTTTTACAGCTATAAAGATGACGCTTCGACTGCATCACATCTTATGACAATAGATGGGAATGGAAAAGTTGGAATAGGGACACCAACCCCTTCAGAAAAACTAACTGTTGCGGGTGGGCATGGAGATACTAAGATACGACTTTATTCCACTGGGAATGGAAGTGATATTCCAGCTAATCTATCATTATGGGCAAGTGAACCTGGCTGGACGTACTATGGAACCGGTATTGGTTACAATGTTAACGGAAGTCCTAATTATGGACGTATTGATAATAATTATGGTTCTTCATATATTCGCTTTTTACCAGGCGAAACAAAATTTCAATTTCAGAATACATCAAATGTTAATATTGATGTTTTGACAATACAAGAGTCCGGTAAAGTTGGCATTGGTATCAGTAATATCACTACGGATGCCTTGTTAACAGTTAACGGTACCATTCATGCTAAAGAGGTAAAAGTAAGTTTAGATAATCTTGCTGACTACGTTTTCGCTCCCGAATATTCGCTTATGCCCCTCCATAAAGTAGAAGAGTTTGTAAAAGCCAACAAGCACCTGCCCGAAATTCCTTCAGCAGCCGAAGTAAAAGAAAAAGGACTGAGTATGGGTGAAATGCAAAATAAACTCTTGCAGAAAATTGAGGAGTTGACGCTGTATGTGATTGAACTACAGAAAACAAATGAAAAGCAAAGCGCAAGGATTGAGCAATTGGAGAAGAGCCAGAAATAGACCTCACCCCTGCTCCCCTCCCGAAGGAGAGGGTGTAAGAGGAGTAAATCTTTGGAAAAAAGAGAATGATCAGTTGAATTAAACGTCAATAACTTCAAAACTATGCAAATCAAATACAATCGCTTCAAAATAACAATACTGTTAAGTATAGTTACGGGTCTGCTTTGGGCACAATCGCCACAAGCAATCTGGATACTTAACACGGACGAATCATCTTCCACGAAAAATTATGTAGCCCGTGATGCTATAACACTTAAAGCTGATGAAACAACTAATTTTAGATTCAGTGCTGCTGAGTCTGGCAAAACCTTTAACGCTAAAATTGATGCGGGGTTGCTGTTTGTCGAAACTCCTAATACATACAAAGATGCCAATGGATACATTGTTCAGAACTCCTCTGACGGTGCAATAGTGGGAAGTATTCCCGGTTCAGCTTCTGTAAGTCCTAGTGGTGCAGCTGCTTATCAGATTCCTATAGAAGTCCCTGTTGGGATAAATGGGATGCAACCGCAAATATCAGTAGTTTACAACAGTCAGGGTGGATTTGGAGCGTTGGGACAAGGTTGGGATATTGCGGGAGTTTCTGCAATTACCCGTGGAGGTAAGAGCATTTATTACGATAATCAGAATAACACGGTTAAGTTTGATAATACAGATGCTTTGTATTTAGATGGGCAACGTCTTATTTATTTATCAGGAGGAACAGGAAATCTGACTTCAGGTGCTATGTATGCCACAGAAGAGGAGAATTACGCAAGAATAGTATTTAATGGATCATCGTTTACATTAACAACCGTAGATGGTAAAACGATGGAATATGGTGTTACAACCAACTCCCGATTATCGAATGTGGCAGGAGGTAATCAAGTTTTGGGTTGGAAACTGAATAAAATGACTGATACTTATGGTAACTCCGTTACTTATACTTATACCAGTTACGGTCAGTATCTTTCACTCATTGCTTATGCAGGGCAGACGGTGGAATTTGCATACAACCACACAATGCAGGTTGCAAAGAAATCCTACATTTCAAGCTTTCTGATCTCTCAGACTAAGTTGCTGACATCCATAACCACAAAGTCAGGCAGTACTGTATTAAATACGGTTGGGTTCACTTATAAATCCACTTCGGATAATCGTTTGGATAAAGTATCACTCAAAGCTACTGACAATTCAAAAGTTAATGAAACTGTTGTCAACTGGGGATCCGATAATAACACTATCCAGCAGGTTAATGTCGGATATAATCCGGATCAGAATTTAGGCCAGAATGGGGGCTCTGTTTATAGCGCTGATATGAATGGTGATGGATATGCCGATAGAATTGAATTGTGGTCTGGATCCAATTGTGATAGTGATGGAAACAAAGGGCATGTTATTGTGCGCTTATTTAATCCTACTAATAAACAATTTAACTCAAGTGCAGCGGGTTGTTATTATTTTTGTCCTTATGATGATCTTAAACCTAAGTTGACCGTGGGCGATATCAATAACGATGGTAAGGATGAGATTATATTATATAAAAAAGATTGGTTAGTTGTGCTCGGGTTATCAAACAATACTCTTTGTGAGATTTATTCCGGTATTAATTTGGACTTGGAAGATAATCATCAGGGATACAACAAAAATCGTAAATACGAAATTTTTACTACCAATATTAATAACGATAATTATTTGGATGTTGTCATGGTATTTGGATATCACTTTGATGGTTTTTTTGGTTGGAACGATAAAAGAGCCGGCTATGTCGTTTTTACAGGAGGTGCAAATGGTTTGACTAAAATATATGATGTTTCATACGATAATGATAATGCATTTGAAGATTTTAAAATTGGTGATTTTAATGCTGATGGAAAAATGGATGTTGTGGGTAAAGTTTCATATAATAGACTTACTGGAATATGGAATTCTTCAACAAACTATGATACAAATTATATTGATTTTTATACTGACTTGTACTCTTTTAGTCCAAGTACTTTCTCTGGCATGACAGGTGGAAAATATACAGCAGATTTTAATGGTGACGGTAAACCAGAGAATTTGTATCAATTGACTGGAAATAATGGAAGTGCGAGTTACCTATGGGGCTTTGGAAATCCCTTTAGTCTCACTATTGTAAATTGCCTTAATCCAGCAAACAATATAGATAATCCAGAGGAGACCTATCAAATGTACCCGATAGATTACAATGGAGATGGTTTAGTGGATCTCATTCAAGGAGATGAAGTTACGCTTGCTAACAACAGAATTGTAACAAACTGGCATTTTTATAAAAATCTGGGAGACCTCAATTTCCAGTGGGAAAAAACCACTCAGTTGAACAGCCGTTTAAACGGGCAAACTGCATTTCTTTCGGATATCAACGGCGATGGAATTGCGGATTTGGTATTCCCTTCTTCCACTGTTAATACCTATACCGAGACTATTTGTCCCGATGGAAGTGAGGGTGGTTTACTAACAGCTCCGTTAGCTTCGACCAGTCAGGAGGAATTTGTTGTGAATTCTATTGCACCTCCTGTTGACAATTGTTACGACGTAGTACATTCGTATACCACCTATGAGTATTCCGCCTTTACCATGTTCAACGCCAACAGGCGCAATGTGGTAACAAGTATAACCAACGGTATGGGGCAAACCGAAAGTTTTACCTATAAAAGCTTCTCAGATTATGACCAAACGGCAACAACAGGAGTGGTTCGTAATCTGAAAGTGCCGATATTGCTGGCAGAAACACATACCGACTCTAATGGTAGTATAACTACTTATACTTTCGAAAAACCGAAAATCCATACCGAAGGCAAAGGTTTTCTGGGATTTTCTACCGTTACAGCAGCTAATACTACAAAAAATATTAAAACAACAAGCAATTATGAGATTGAACCGACTTACTTTGGAGTAAACCCGAAAACCCAGATAAGCAAAACAACTAATAACCTTGTGATTAATAGGTCGAAGCAATATAATGGAATAAGAGTAATTGATTCAGCTAAAAAACGATTTCAAACCATTGTAACAGCACAATGGAGTTATGATTCGTTGAAGAACGTTTCTCAAACTACAAGGTTTAACTATAGCGCTTACCCAACTATTACCCAAACTACCGAAGTAAAAGATTCTTTAAATAGCAGTGATTTAACGACAACCACGGTAACAAATACTTTTACAGGACCGGAAGGTTGCTTGTTTCCTTATCTACCGGCAACGACAACTACCACCCGGACCCAAAATGGTGAATCGGCAACACGGGTTGTTTCCCATAGCTACGAATATAATGGTATGAAGATAATGAAGAGCAGGGAGATTGCCGACCCCGATAATACTTTGTATACCGTAACCACAGAATACAGTAATCCTGATCAATGGGGACATATGCAGATTATCACTGTAACAGCGCCAAAAGATGAACTAGGTACGTTACAGTCTCGATCCTCTTCGGTAAGCTATACTCCGTCAGGAAGGTTTATGCTTTCCAAAACGAATGCTTTAAATGAAACAACTACCTACAATTGGAACGAAACACTTGGGTTGCTGGATAGCGAAAAAACAGTGGTAAATGGAAAAGACAGGATAACTTCCTATACATACAATGCGTGGAGGCAATTGGTAGAAACAAGGCATCCCGATGGAATACGCGTAGCCAAGGTAGTACAATGGAATACCGATAACACGGCTCAGTACTATACCTATTCCGAATCATCTGGAGGTGCTCCGGTGTGGGTGTATTACGATAACAAAGGAAGAGTAGTAAGAAAGGAAACCAAAGGACTGAATGGAAATACCATTCGGGTATTTACCACATACAGGGCGGATGGCAAAGTGGACAAAGTATCGGAACCGACTTTTAATACTACTTTCGACCCGCTTACCGATCCCTGTGCCTCGTATGGGTATAATACCACCTACGGATATCCCGAATCTGTAACAACTCCCTTGGGTACAACCCTGACGGTTTACGATAAATTGAAAACCACGGTTTCCTCACCGGAAGGAACTTCCGAAACCGTAACTAATGCGGTCGGACAAACAATGAGCAGCACGGTAAACGGTAAAAAAGTAGACTTTGCATATTATCCAACAGGGTTAACAAAAACAACAATACCTGAAGGTGGACTCCCTGTTTCCATGAAGTATAATGTACAGGGTAAACGTACTTTGTTGATTGATCCGGATGGAGGAACGGTACGCACTGAACACAACGGGTTTGGAGAACTGACTAAACAGGTGCAAAAAGTCCATATGAGCGGGGATAGTATTTTTACTACAAGCATATACAAACCTGATGGGCGATTGGAAAGTATCAACAGGAACAATGAAATAACTACGTATACCTACGATAGTGATAACAAGAGCCGGGTTAACAGTATAGCCATTGCCAATAAAAATACGCAGACTTTTGAATTTGACGAGTTGGACAGGGTAATCAAAGTGACCGAAGACATTACCGCTAATGGAACAACGAAAACTTTTGTTACAAAAAAACAATACGATGCACTGGGACGGATAAAGAAAGAAACTTATCCTTCGGGGTACTATACTGTAAACACCTATGACGGTTACGGCAACCTTACCGAAGTGCGGGATGAAGTCGGTGCAGGTCATTCGATATGGAAAGTCCATACCGAAAATGCACTAGGGCAGGCAACCAGTATTTATAAAGGAGGGAAAGAAACAACCTACGGTTACGATCCGGTCAACCATCAGGTTACTTCCATTCAGGCTGCTGGTGTGATAGATTATTCGTATGGATATTATACTGCTGATGGTACGAATCATGCCAATAACCTGGAATGGAGAGCAGATGGAATTTCCCAGCAAAGTGAGCATTTCATCTACGATACTCAAAACCGACTGATTAACTGGGATGTTACCCGGAACGGAAACACAACCCCTAACTCCATGAGTTTTGATGATTACGGTAATATCACGCATAAATCCGATTTGGGAAACTTTATACTGAAATATGGCGGTGAAACAGAAGATGGAACCGGAAGCCCCGGTACTAAAATGGGAGTTGCGAATGGAGCCCTCCAGGGGCCTCATGCATTGACCACTATTTCGGGAGTTCCGGCAATCCCTTTCCCGCAAACCGATTTAATGGTAACTTACACCGACTTTAAAAAGATAAAGACATTAACCGAAGATAATAAGTATTATGAACTGACTTATGGTGTGGACGACCAACGGCGGATGAGTTTGTATAAGGTAGGCGGAGTAGTTAAACTGACCCGTTACTATCTGGGTAATTATGAAGAGGAAATTAACCCCGTGACTGGCAATGTAAGAAAAATCCATTATCTTAGTGGCGCTATTCTGATACAAAACAGCAACAGTGCAACAGACAGTTTGCTCTATACTTATTCGGATGCGCAGGGTTCTTTGATAGCATTGACTAATGTTGATGGCGGCATTGTGCGTAGATATGCTTACGACCCATGGGGAAAACGCCGTGATGCCAGCAACTGGAATGTAGCTGATAATGGTTCAAACCTTATTATCAATCGCGGTTATACCGGGCACGAACATATTGACGCTTTTGGTATAATCAACATGAACGGGCGCGTTTATGATCCTTATACTGCCATGTTCTTTTCTCCAGATCCGTTTATACAAGCTCCGGGTGACTGGCTGAATTATAATCGGTATGGAT
The DNA here is from genome assembly GCA_964396515.1 of uncultured Paludibacter sp. Classification (GTDB taxonomy): domain Bacteria; phylum Bacteroidota; class Bacteroidia; order Bacteroidales; family Paludibacteraceae; genus Paludibacter. The sequence goes on along the minus strand of CAYNGF010000094.1, from coordinate 708 downwards.
ATTGTTACGGGAATCCGTTTAAATATACAGATCCGAGTGGGGAGTTACAACTAGGACTTTTTTATATTTCTTTAAATGTTGGTTGGAGTCCATATGGTGGTTTATCCCTAGGCTTAAGTGCTGGTATCGGTTTAGAGAATTGGGCATCGGTCGGTATAGGTGTAAATTACGGTTTCAAAAATAGTAATTGGTCATTTACTGCTAATGCAGGTTTTGGTGGAGGATATGCTTATGCGGGATATGATACTAAAGGAGGTTTTATAAGTGGTACTGGATATTCATTTACATCGTTGGCTTCACCTTTAAGTCCCATTAGTTTCAATACAAATATGACTAGCATTGGAATTGATTATAGTGAGCGTGGTGGATTTAGTAGTAATTTCCTGGGAATGAGTATCTCAAAAACAGGTGTAAATTTTAATCCAAGTATTGGAATGAGTGCGACTGCATTATTGGGCAGTGGAGAGACAGTTTATAGCTATGCAGAGGATGAAACGGATATGACACCAGTAAGTAAAGATGAATCGTGCTTTCAATCAACTCGAGCAATGACTGATGAATTGAAAAAATATGAAAATATTTTAAATGGATATGAAATAGCTGAAATTGGTTATGAGAATGAAACATTTGTAAAAGGAACTGGACTTTCAAGAATAAAAGATGGCAGATTATATCACGCAACAACAGACCGTTATCCGAGTGGAGCAA
>CAYNGF010000093.1:0-14616 GCA_964396515.1 uncultured Paludibacter sp. | reverse complement strand
TTATTTTACTGATAATCTTATGTTTATGGACTTTTTAAGGGTCGACTAATTATTATCGGTCTTGCGTGTTTAATTGCAGGAGGTCGTTAGGTGGTTGACAATGCAATTTTACTTGCCCGTGAATTTGGTATCAGCGAAAAAATTATCGGACTCACAATTATAGCAGCAGGTACTTCGTTGCCAGAACTTGCTACATCGGTTGTGGCTGCCATCAAAAAAAATTCCGATAAAGCCGTAGGAAATATTATCGGTTCGAATATTTTCAATATTTTTCTGATTCATGGTGTAAGTTCTGTTATACATCCGGTTACTTATAAAATTACTTTCAATACAGATATTTACTTACTTACGGGAGGAACGCTGTTGTTGCCTGCAGCCATATGTTAACCGGAAAAAAGAAAAAATCGATTGGTGGGAAGCATTTTTATTATTAATTGTTTATATAATTTACAATGTTTTTTTGATTGCTCAGACTTAGAATATCTTTTTATATTTACGAAAAACATTTTAACACTGATATAAACAGAAACTGACTATGCATAAACTAATTGCTACAAAAAAACTGACCAGTTAATTACCGGTCAGTTTTTTGTATTAATTTTTATAATTTATCTACGCTGCGTACTTTGTTCATTCCGACTGCCGCCTGAACTTTCGTTATTGCTCTCAGTATTTCGTGAATTTGTAGCTGGTTCACGCATTTGCTTTTCCACTTTTACCGACTGCCCTATGGATCGACCATAATAATTCGTTTGGCTAGCCTGTCGTTCAGCACCATTGGTAGGAGGATTTGGCTGCTGACGGGTTGTTATTTCTGTACGTGTGCTTGTGCCGGTTGAAGGTGAATTTTCACTTCGGGTTGTTGTTCCGGCACGATTACCTGTAGTAGATTCAATGCGTGGAGTTGTTCCGGTACGATTTGTAGTTGGCGATGTTTCGGTTCTTACAGGAGTAGTTGACTCGCTACGAGGAGTACCTCCACCTGTCTGACGGTTTACTATCGAGCCGGTTTCTTGCTGCCTGCGACCTGAGTTTTCGCTGGTGGTAGGATTTTGTCTGCTTGTTCGGTCAACTCCAGTGTCAATTCCGGAAGAATTTGTTCTACGGTTTTGCTGATTGAATATTTCCTGCTGACGGCGATCTTCAGAAGAATATCTGAAATTTCTTTTTTTGCGCAGATTTTCATCATTCCATTCACGTGCTCTGTTTCTTTCGTGCTCTTTCCAATAAATGGCACTTCGCAGATTTTCGTTGTAGCCACGCACATACGGAAAGTTGCTTCTGTCGTAATAATCATGATAATAATAGCGAGGATAGTTGGAAATATAAAATTGATGATGCATCCACGGACGATAAACATTCCGATTAAGCACAACTACAAATCCGGAATACAAATCGTAGTAGGAATACACCGGAGGCAATACTCGAGAATACATCCATTGCCCATTGTTTAAATATACAAATTCTCGAAGCGATAAATCGTAATAAACTTCGATATCGGGTAAATAATAATACCTGACACCTGGATAGTAGTCGGGAGCCCATTGCGGATTTTCGTAAAAAACTGTTTCAGTTGTACCTGTATTATAAACAGTGCAGGCAGGGAAAAAAGATAATACTGACAACAGAGCTGTAAAAACTGCCGATGTTCTGAACTTTTTCATGATCGTTGATTTTTTGGTTTGTTTTTTTAAAAATCAGTTACAAATACCGTTCCTTTTTTTAAAAGCGATGAACTGATACTGCAGTGATATTCATTAAATCACATAACAAACAAAAATATTCAGAAATAATTCTTTTTTGAAAAAATGTCTAAGCTATTTAATCCCTAAAGAACAAAAAAAGGCACACCGAAATTCATCAGTATGCCTTTGTTAATCAATTACTTGTGGAGATTACCGGACTCGAACCGGTCACCTCGACACTGCCAGTGTCGCGCTCTAGCCAGATGAGCTAAACCCCCAAAGTTTTGATTTTGAAATTGCGCTGCAAAGATACATAAGTTTTTAGAAATAATGCTTACTTTTGCTTAAAAATTTGCAATAAGAAAACAACACAAAGGATGCTAATTTTTAATACAACTTATCAAATATCACCCGGTTATTATGATGAATGGGTTCAATGGATAAAATCGGAACATATTCCTTATATGCTGCAATCAGGCAAATTTACAACTCCTCAATTGGTAAAAGTTATGCTGCAGGACGAAACCGAAGGAAGTTCGTACAGTCTTCAGTTTAAAATTAAAAACATGGAAGAATTGTTGCATTGGCAAAACGAGCATGGCCAAGCATTTGAATCAAATTGCAGAATGAAATTCGGAACCGAAGTTTTGTATTTTTCAACCGTACTCGAAGTAGTGGATTTATGAAAGCGAAAGAACAAATCATACTTGGAATTGACCCGGGAACTACAGTAATGGGGTACGGCATTCTGAAAGTGGAAGGAAATAAAACGGACCTTTTGGCTATGGGCGTACTCGATCTGAAAAAATACAAAGATCATTACCTTAAACTTCAACGCATTTTTGCGCGTACTCTTTCACTTATCGATGAGTTTCACCCTGATGTACTTGCCATTGAAGCGCCATTTTTCGGTAAAAACGTACAGTCGATGCTCAAATTAGGTAGGGCACAGGGCGTTGCCATGTCGGCAGCACTTTACCGCGAAGTCCCCATAACAGAATATGCCCCATTGAAAATAAAAATGGCCATCACCGGAAACGGGAATGCATCGAAAGAACAAGTGGCAGATATGTTGCGACGTTTTTTGAATATTCCTGTTGAAAATATGCTACCACAGTTGGATGCTACTGATGGACTGGCAGCAGCATATTGTCATTTTTTACAATTAGGACGCCCAAAATCCGAAAAAAACTATTCTGGATGGAAAGATTATGTGGCTAAAAATCCAGGAAAAGTGAAGTAAAATGATTGGGAGATTTAGCACATTTCTATTAAAAAATTTATTTATAGAAATTTTCAATCTTTTCTTTTAAATTTTTAACCCGTACGAACAAACATAAAATATAGTGCATCAATAAATTTTGCAGTACGCTAAATATGCGCTTGACACAGCACAAAAAAGATGCTGTCTCATAAGTTAATTTTTGCACAACCTTCTTACAATTTGTAAGAAATATTTCTGAACGCAACAACGCAAAGTCGCAACGACACGAATATAATTATTTTGCGGCTTTGTGCCGTAGCGACTTTGCGTTCAAAAAATGAATTATTCAATACTCTACTTACAATTTATAACTTTATGAAATTGTATAGTGACTTATGAGATAGCCTCCCATATTATTGTAAATTAAATATTTATTAATTCTTTATCAATTTCAACACATCCACATTTCCAACATTTGATTGCAACCTTAACAAGTAAATACCTGAAGGCATTTTTTCGAGATTGATTTCATTGTATGTTTCGTTCAGATTTTGTTTGGTTTGATAAACTATACATCCGTGCATATCGGTTACTGTAATGATTGCATCGTTCATAGAAGCATCAGTGTAAATATGGAACACTCCCGAAGTTGGATTTTGTTTCAATCCTAGTCGTAAGTTTGCAGTAACTACACCTGTTTTCAGTTTTGCTCTTATAATTCCGGAAGTGTATAAATCCGCTAAATCCCACTCAAGACTTTGATCTATTTCTGGGAGGTTGATGGTAGTAAATGATCCGCCGATGGTTAATGCTGAAAATAGTTGATATTCACTGCCGGCTACAGGTGCACCCGAAAGAATGGATACATTCAGAATTCCGCTACAATTCATTGTGCCGGTAATTGCAAGTTTATCTGCGGCAGAAGTCCCTGAAATTTGCATATCGAGTGTAGCATCGCCTGACATAACCACATTACCGCCGATAGAAATAGTGCCAACTGAGTTATTACCTGGACTTGTTACAGAAGTTGTTGTAAGCGACAGACTAGAATTGATTTTTCCTGAGCCTCTTAAAACACCACTGTTGGCAACAATACCGCTGCAAATTCCGCTAAGAAAAAGTGTACCGCCTTGCTGTATTGTTATATTTCCGGCATTGGTACCGTTATGATACATTATAGCGTTGTTTTGTATTGTTATAGTTCCCGTGTTTATACTTCCGGTAAGGTTTAAGGTACCTGACGAAACGATGGTAGATCCTGTATATGTGTTAGCACCTGATAAAATCCATAATGCTGAACCCACTTTTTTCACGCTTGTTTGTCCACTAATAACGCCACTAAACGAACCACTAATATTATTAGAGCCTACTTCGAGTCCGGCATTATAAAAAGAACCTGCACCTGTAAGCAAACCAATACGGATGGTGGAAGTTCCATTGTTCGATGTACCATTTTTATAACACATAACAACACCTGATGCTATATCAACAGTTGCATTGGGATAACCATAACTGCTGTTTACAATAAAAATATCGTCGTACGAAGAATTGGCTGTATTCTTGATTAAATTAAGTTTCCCTGTAAAAGCCGACCAGTTTCCATTCATAAATGCTCTGATATAATCGGTACGCCAATTGACTGTACCACCTCCTGTCATCGAACCATTGTACTCACATCGGGCAGCAGCATTAATATTTGCAGTACTTCCTTCAGGAATTTCAAAATTATGATTGCTTGTTAAATATGCGTTGATATCGTTTTTTGTATCGAGTGTACCACCCAGAATTGTAATTTTCTTACCCGGACCGTACGCTACCGATTCATTTGAATTGAGTCTGAGAGTTCCCTGGCGTAGGACTGTTTCATTAAGGTTTGGATTGTTACTGCCCAAATATAACGTGGCCGATCCGGTTTTGGTAAGTTTCGATCCTACTATTGTACCATCCCAGTAAATATTTGCCGGAACATTGAGCAAACCGCCCGCTTGCCCTTCTACTGTAAGACCTCGATTAGTTTGTTCGTTGGCAGTTGTAATCTGAAGAATAGCGCTGTCTCGTAAAACGAGATAAGCCGGATCGGTAATATTTTTACCAATGCCTCCGTTATTGATAGAAGAAGGCGCATATTGCATCGAAAGCGTGCCTTCGTTCACAATTACTTTACCAGTAAATGAATTGCGTGTATTCAAATTAAGCGTGCCGGCACCGTTTTTAACCAATGATGCTGTTCCATTAATACTTCCAGAGCCTGAAATGGTGTATGTACGCGATGCTGAATTGTTTACATTGATGGCTGAAACAAAAACACTGTCCGATAAACTTATGCTTCTGTTTAATGCAGTATCGTCAAAGTTTACACTATCGTTGTTCACAAAAATATCATCGTAACCATCGATGCTCCAGTTGGCAGTCTTGGCTACATTCCACACATTGCTGGTTTTACCTGTCCAAACTACGCTCGAAGCACTGCGAGTACCTACTACAACCAGGAAAAGTTCTTTCGTATTGACATCGTAATTTAACGTAACCGACCGACCGCCTGTTCCCTGAATTTTTACTCCGGCAATACTTCCGGTTAAATTTTGAGCTTTAAGCAATAGATATTTCCCTTCCGAAATTGAATCGGCAATTTCGTTAATTGCAATTATTGAACCTGTGGCAAGATTTAGCGTACCGTCAATCTGTAAAAAGTCATTTGTTTTGTCCGATCTTTTAGCCTGTTTATCGGCAATTGTAGGATTATCGGACAAATCAAAAACAAGTTTTGCACCGTTTGCAAGATTCAAATTTCCTGTAATTTTCATTGTATCAGCCTTGCTTATACCTCCAGGATAAACAGAAGCATTGAATTCAGTTGATAAATTATTTCCTACAAATGTCTTTCCACTAAATCCGGCATGACGTCGAACTGTAACAGGAGAATTATTCAGTTTGCCGTTAAAAACAAGAATTCCTTCCCAAATATCTGTTTTTCCGGTGTAGGAATGATTTCCGTTAATTGTCAAAGTACCTTCTCCAGTTTTATCAAGTATCATAGCACCACTTAAACTTCCGTTTCCCGAAATTGTGTAATTATCATTTCCTGAAATCATCAGTAACTCAGGTTGAATATTTTCGTTCAGAGTGATATTTTTATTGGCGCTACTTTCATCGAAAAGTACGCATTTACCATTTGAAAAAGTAACAGGAATTGAATTTCTACTTATCACCCCAACTCCATTATCACCATCAATGAAATTAGCAATTGAAGTATCCCAAATCCCTGAGCTTCCTTTGAGTACTAACTTACCGTTTGTAGATTTAGCCGGTATAGGTACAGGAAAATCGCTTCCCAAATAAAAACTTGTATGCGGTGGCTGATTATAACCGCACATTTGCCAACAAATAGCCTGACGATATTGATGATCGTGCATTAGCGTATAAATGCGATAATTTGTTTGGTAAGGAGTGATGTAGATACGAAGAGCAAGACTATCGGGTCTCCACCAAATGGCTTCTTCGCGCCAATCGCCAAGAATATCTGCCTGCAAACATGGTGTGCCTTTTGTATAGTTACAGGAATATGCTTCGGCGGTGAGTAAAGTTGAAATATTACCCATACTATTAAATTTGGTGATTTTGCCCGGTCCGGTGCCGGTCGAAGTATTAAAAGCATGATTAAGTATTTCCTGCAATAAATCGCCATCCCAGTACACACAATAATTTTCGGCTACACCAAAATGTGAAAGTTCAACTCTATCCGTTGCTGAAAGTCCTACGCCGCCCCCCCAAACTTCAGCACCTTTGTAAGTGTCAGAAATATTTCCTGCACCGGCTCGGCCAACATCGCTGGCAGCAACTTTTCGGTATAGCAATTTGCCATTCTTAGCATCGCGCAAATTGGTTCCCGGTTTACTTTCGTTGCAAGCAAACATTTCCTGACCCTTACGATATGGATCGAAATCGCCATAATGTTGCGCGTCGCCATGACCCAATTCGGTGGAATAAAGAGGTTTGCCATCATCGTCCACAGTCATCGATCCCCAGTTAATTTCATCTTTGCCATCATCGTCCACATCGGCTATAGTATAATTATGGTATCCCTGACCAAAGTAACTTTTTGGTGAATCGTCATATTTTCCTTGCTGCAACGTACCTGATAATCCTGATTCCCAAAACCAACGTTTTACCAATTTTTTGTTTACCACATCATACGTCTGCATTTTTGTCTGGGTGTAAATACCTCGTCCAATAAATAAGCTTGGTTTCTTTCCATCAAGATAAGGGGCTCCAAAAAAGAATTTATTCGCTCGGTGTCCGTAACCATCGCCCCAGTCATTTGAATTTCCACGTGCAATAAAAGGAGCCCAATCGAGTTCTTTACCCGTCATTCCATCAATCAAGGAAAGGTATTCCGGACCTGCATTCATAAAACCATCGCCTCCGATACCATTGAACGGGGCTAAACGATAATTTATGTATCCATCGCCATCGCGATCGCCCACAGAAACACCACCTTGATTATTGATATCAAGCCCAAAAATTGTTCCATCGGACGAACGCATAAAGACTTCAGCTTTGCCATCGCCATCGAAATCGAATGCAGCAATATTAATTTCGACGTCCATGGTGATGTTCGGTCCTACATCTATAGCCCACATGAACGTTCCATCAATTTTATATGCTTCAAAATAGGTATAATCAGTACACTCCTGCGACCAATCTTTTTTTAATCTTTTTAAAATTATTTCGTACTGTCCATCACCATCGAGGTCGGCAGCTGTGGCATCATTAGGCAAATAACCATTTTTACCAAGTTTTTTCAGGTCGCGCAATGGAATATCAATATAATTTTTGTTGATAACACTCGTTTGTGCTGATTGTGCTGACTCTACACCGTTTCGAACAGAAGAAACTGAATATTTTGAATTAATAGTACCGCTTGCATCTAAATAATTTGAAGCTCCACTTGTGGTAGTGGTATAAATTAATGTTCCATCTCTGTAAAGTTTATACGATGTATTATACCATTCTTCGGAGGGTATACGCCAATTAACATATACTCCATTGGACACTTTTTGAGCAACAACACTGCGGTCGAGTTTCTCCATGAACCGCTGACCAAATGAAAATGGTAAGAAAAGAAGAAAAAGGATAATAAAGGAAAGAAATTTTTTCATGATAATAATTTTGTATTTGTTTCCAAAAAAAAAATTTTCAGTTTGCAAAGTAACAAAATTAAGGTTGTCTAATCAATAGAAATTAATTCATTAGAATAGAAAATAATTCATTGCAATTTGATTCATTTTGTATTCTCACAAATCCATAATATCTACAATAGAATTTTCCATATTCAAACTTAGGAAATATAAAAACATCGGATTTTCAACAATAGAATATTTATCAACTCCTTTAATTTTTCAGTTTAGTTTAAACGATTTATTTTCGGCTATTAATTCTTCCAAATCAGATTTTCGTTTATTATGAAATATTTCGTTGTGAAATCTATCAAGTTTACGGAGAATAAATGAAAGTGCATATCTTTCATTCTCATTTAGATTTCCGGCAACAATTTCAGAAACCATTTGCATTTTGGGTAAAATTTTGAATAATTCGACTCTGCCCAAAGGTGAAATACGAATTCGAATACTACGTTTATCTTCTAAATCTGTTTCCTGGGTTACTAATCCAAGTTTAATCAAACGGTTTATTATTTCGTTGCCCGAAGTTTTTTCCATTATCTGTGAATTTATCAATTCTATTTTGGTCATACTATCGTAGGTTAACAAAGTAATAAGAAACGAAAACTCATCGGCGGTTTTCATTAAACTATCTTTCATTGCTTTTTTGATATAGCCTTTTGCATATCGAAACAACAAAACTACAAGTATTGATATATCGGTAACAGGTTTATTCTCGGTCATGCTTTCCTGTCTCCAGTCTTCTACACCACCGCTCAATTCGTCTTTTTTAAAACTCTTTTGTTTGAATTTCGAGTTCAGATAACCGATAAAATTATTTGTGTTTAGTACCGAACCATTTTGTTCACAATCTGTTTCGAAGTCCGACAAATATTCAATCAGTTCAATTAAAATAGTTTTCGATTTCATTTTACTAACTTTTTATTATCAAAAAAGAATATTCAATTTTTTTCTTTAAATATAGAACAATTATGAACTATTTTTGTTCAATGTAGTATATTATTAATCTATTATTGAATTTTAAATATTTGTATTTAATTTAGTAAATTATGTTGACTAAATTCGCAGATCATATTTTCAACTCAAAAAATTGCAGGTAATTCAAACAAATTCACGAAATTACATAAACAATATGTCCGCAATATCAAAAAACATTACAACTGAAAAAAAAAAAAAATAGTAATCATTGGCTCAGGATTTTCGGGTCTTTCGGCAGCATGCTATCTTGCTAAAGAAGGATACAAAGTAAAAGTTCTTGAAAAAAACCCGACTATTGGTGGCAGAGCGCGGCAGTTAAAACAGGATGGTTTTACATTCGATATGGGCCCCACATTTTATTGGATGCCTGATGTGTTCGAAAAGTTTTTTGCTGATTTTGGAAAAAAACCTACGGATTATTACCGGCTGGAACGACTCAATCCCGGATACGAAATATATTTTGGCGAAAAAGATTCTGTAAAACTTTCGTCGTCAATCGAAGAAATATATGCAACATTCGAAAATATTGAACCCGGAAGCAGTCGGTTTTTAAAGAAATTTTTGAAAGATGCTGAATTCAATTATCGGGTAGCCATGGATAAAGTGGTTTACAAACCCGGTAAATTACCTTTCGAACTAATTACACCTGCAACTGCGAGGAGAACAATGCAATTTTTTTCGAGTATAAGTTCTGTTATCAGAAAGAATTTAAAGAGCGAAAAGCTTCGACAGATGCTTGAATTCCCTGTTCTTTTTCTGGGTGCCAAACCTCAAAATACGCCTGCTTTTTATTGTTTTATGAACTATGCCGATTTAATTCTGGGCACATGGCATATCAAAGGTGGTATGTTCGAACTTGTAAACGCGATGAAACAACTTGCTGAAAGTTTGGGTGTTGAAATAATAACTGATTGTAAAGTCACTTCAATTACTGCAGAAAAAGATAAGGTAAACGGAGTTATTGTAAATGGCGAAAAAATTAAAGCCGACCTTGTTATTTCAGGCGCCGATTATCATCATACCGAATTACTTTTATCCGAAAATTTCCGGAATTATACCGAAAAGTACTGGAATAAAAGAACCCTGGCGCCTTCGGCTCTTCTTTATTACGTAGGTTTCCACCGTAAAATAGAAAAAGTATCACATCATACACTTTTTTTCGATACAGATTTTAACGAACATGCAGCCAATATTTACGATGTTGCTGCATGGCCGGATAAACCGTTGTTTTACACCAGTTTTCCTTCTAAATCCGACGAAACCGTTTCTCCTGCAGGTAAAGATGCAGGAATATTTCTGATACCAATTGCACCCGGATTAAAAGACTCAGAGGCTATCAGGAAGCAGTATTTCGATCAGATCATTGACAGAATGGAAAAAATAACCGGAGAATCAATCAGAGATGCAGTCGCATTTTATCATTCGTATGCCGGAAGCGATTTTACACGTGATTATCATGCTTTCAAAGGAAATGCCTATGGACTTGCCAATACATTATTGCAGACTGCATTTCTGAAACCAAAGATGCAGAACAAAAAACTGAAAAATCTTTTATATTGCGGACAACTTACCGTTCCCGGACCTGGAGTGCCTCCAACTATTATTTCGGGTAAAATAGCCGGAACTTTGGCGATTGAATATTTATCAAAAACCTCTGAATAATATGGATCCGCTTTTCAGAAAAGTTTCGTACAAAACAAGCAAACTCATTACTTTGAGTTACAGCACTTCTTTTTCTATAGGCGTAAAATGTCTTCATGCAAGTATGCGTGATGCCATTTACGCCATTTATGGCTTTGTGCGTTTTGCCGACGAAATTGTGGATACTTTTCACGATTACAACAAAGAAAAATTGCTCAATAAATTGGTCGAAGATTACTATGATGCATTGAAAACCGGAATTAGTCTAAATCCTGTACTCAATTCATTTCAGGAAACAGTTAAGAAATATGGCATCGAAGATGAGTTGGTACAGTCTTTTTTGAAAAGTATGAAATCGGATTTGCTGAAAACCAACTATACCGAAACCGAAATCAAGGAATATATTTATGGTTCGGCCGATGTAGTAGGACTTATGTGTCTTCGTGTTTTTGTGTCGGGCAATGATGAACTGTACCAGAAAAATATGCCTTACGCCATGCGATTGGGAACAGCTTTTCAAAAAATTAATTTTCTCAGAGATATTGGTCAGGATACTTTGGGGCTTCAGAGAGTTTATTTTCCGGTACTAAACGAAAAACAACTTAACGAAGAAACCAAAAAGCAAATTTTAACCGAAATAACCGAAGATTTCAAATTTGCTTCGAAAGGTATAAAACAATTACCGGCAAAAGTAAAATGGGGAGTTTATACTGCTTATTTTTATTACCTGGCTTTAACACGACGGATTACAAATACAAAAGCTGAACAACTTAAATATAAACGTATTAGTGTTCCGGCTTACCAAAAGATATTATTATTAATCAAAGCATACTTCTACTCTAAACTTAACTAAAAATGGTTATTCTGGTTGATAAATACGACAATGAAATAGGCGAAATGCCCAAAATGGAAGCACACGAAAAAGCTGTCCTTCACAGGGCATTTTCAGTTTTTATTTTTAATGATGAAAACAAATTATTAATGCAACAAAGAGCTAACAACAAATATCATTCAGCCGGTTTGTGGACAAACACCTGTTGCAGTCATCCTTTCCCGGGCGAAAAAACCATTGATGCAGCGCACCGCAGACTTTCCGAAGAAATGGGTATAAAAACGGAACTTACCTTTCTGTTTAAATTTACCTACAAAGCACCATTCGATAATTCGCTTACCGAACATGAAATTGACCATGTTTTTGCCGGAAAAACAAATGCTTTACCTGTGATTAATACTGCCGAAGTTGGATCGTATAAATATATGTCGATCGGCGAAATACAGGACGAAATAAACAAGAATCCGGAACAATTTACGGTTTGGTTTCGCATTATTTTCGATGAGTTTTTACACGAACTTGAATCGCATAATACTTCTATTCCATTATGAAAGCTGCAGTAATCGGATCAGGAATTGGTGGACTTGCCATCGCGGTTCGCCTCGCTGTAAAAGGGTGGAATGTAACGGTTTTTGAAAAAAACGGGAAGCCGGGAGGAAAACTTTCCGAAATACGAATGAACGGTTACCGTTTCGATACCGGACCTTCACTTTTTACGCTACCTGAAATGACCGCCAAACTTTTTAAATTATGCGGCGAAGAAATAAGCGAAAAGTTACCTTATAAATTGCTCGAAAATAATTGCAGGTATTTTTATGACGATAATACTGTTTTCAATTTTTATCACGATAAAGAAAAACTAAAGGCCGAAATTGAAAATAAAACCACCGAAAATCCTGAAAATATTTTCAGACGACTTGAAAAATCGGAAGAAATGTACACTTTAAGTGCTCCGGTTTTTCTTTTCAGTTCATTTCATAAAATTTCAAATTTTAATACGGAGCCTTATAAAAAAATTGCTTTAAGGTTACATAAATTAGATTTTTTCAGAACTATTCATCAGGCAAACAGCAGTGATTTTACCGACCCGAAGATGATTCAGTTGTTCGACAGGTATGCAACTTACAACGGTTCAAATCCTTATAAAGCACCTGCAACGCTCAATATGATTGCTCATTTAGAAAACAACCTGGGCGCTTTTTTCCCCCTGAAAGGAATGTATTCCATTGTTGAAAATATTTATCAACTTGCACTGAAACAAGGTGTTAAATTCAGATTCAATACACTCGTTGATAAAATAATTGTTGAAAACGGAAAAGTAAATGTTTTAAAATACGGTGAACAAACTGAGAATTTTGATGTAATAGTTTCTGACTCCGACAGCAGATATGTTTCAGAAAATATGCTCGAAAAACATCCACTGAAAAACAGATTAGCAAAGTCCGAACTTTCGTCGTCGGCACTAATTTTTTATTGGGGCATAAACAAGGTTTTCAACGAACTCGATGTTCATAATATTCTTTTCAGCAGCGATTACAAAACTGAATTCAGAAAAATTACAATCGAAAAAACATTATCCGACGATCCGACGGTTTATATTTTTGTGAGTTCAAAAATTTGTACTGATGATGCACCTGCAGGTTGCGAAAACTGGTTTGTAATGATTAATACACCTGCTCATAACCAAAATCTGACTGATGAAGTAATTCAGCAGGCACGAAAAAATATTATTCGTAAAATAAATCAGTTTTTGAAAACTGATATCGAAAAATTCATTGAATGTGAACAATTTGTAACTCCATTCATTCTCGAAAAAAGAACATTGAGTAAAAATGGTGCTTTGTACGGAAGTTCTTCCAATTCGATGTTTGCAGCGTTTTTGCGTCATCCCAATTCGCTGCGTTCGATAAAAAATTTATATTTCACCGGTGGAAGTGTTCATCCCGGAGGTGGCATTCCACTTTGTATGGCAAGTGCTGAAATAGTTGATAATGAAATACCTGCTTTGAAATGAATAAATGGAATAAATTTATATCGGAAAAGGAAATGCCGATTAATTTCGTAAGATTTTATGCGGTGGGACTTTTATTGTTCCTTTTACCATGGACCCGTTCAATTTTTGTGACCATTACACCTTATACATTATTATTGGTATTTGCTGTTGTATTTTACTTTCACAAGAAATGGGATTTTAAAACTATCATGGTTTTTTCCTTTATTGCCGTCGCATCTTATTTTCTTGAAGTTGCGGGAGTAAGTACCGATAAAATTTTCGGGAGTTATGTTTACGGAAGCGGTTTAGGGTTGAAAATTGCAGAAACACCGCTTATTATAGGTCTTAACTGGCTTTTTCTGGTTTACAGCTCGCATAGTATCGTTTCGATCAGGCTTAAAAATCCTTTCCTGAAAATCATAACCGGTGCTGCTCTCATGGTACTTTACGATATTATAATCGAATTTGTCGCTCCCGAAATGAAAATGTGGAAATTTTCAGGTTATTATCCGCCGGTTCAGAATTTTATTTCGTGGTTTGCTGCTGCAGTTGTTTTTCATACCATCGTCACATTTTCAGGCATTAAAACCAACAACAAACCTGCACGGAGTTTATTTATTATTCAGTTAAGTTTTTTTGTTATTCTTACCATATTTATAACTGTTTTTCTAAAATGATAAAAGCAGCACACACATTAACAGGGAAATGTTTTTTCAGTATTTTTTCATACTTTGGTCTAAAAAAAACGTTTCACCGTGTTGTTTACAAAAGTAATTACATAGATAACGGAAAACCTGTGCTCATTATTTCGAATCATTTTTCGTGGTGGGATGGATTTATTCAGTTGCAGTTGAACCGTAAAATTTTTCATCGAAAATTTCATGTCATGATGCTCGAAAAACAACTACGAAAATTTATGATACTCAACAAAACAGGTGCATTTTCGGTAAATCCCGGTTCACGCGACGTCATCGAAAGTTTAAATTATACAGCTGAATTACTTGAAGATAACAAAAATTTAGTACTATTTTTTCCTCAGGGTGAAATACAATCAGTTTATACCGGTTATTTTAAATTCGAAAAAGGGTTGGAATACATATTGA
>CAYNGF010000092.1:0-14619 GCA_964396515.1 uncultured Paludibacter sp. | reverse complement strand
CGATAACAAACAAAAGTTTGATGGTTTTAGCCAAAGAAATGGGTCTTGAGGTAGAGCAACGCCATGTACCTGTTGAAGAATTGGCAACTTTTGAAGAAGCCGGCGCCTGCGGTACTGCAGCCGTAATTAGTCCCATTGAAAGAATTGATGATTATGACGAAAAAATAAGCTATTTATTTTCTAAAGATGGAAAACCCGGTCCGATAAGCGATAAACTTTACCATCGATTGCGTGCTATACAATATGGCGATGAACCCGATATTTATAATTGGGTTACTGTCTTAGATTGATTTACGTTTTATCCCCAAAAACAATCCCCAAAAGTTTCTGAATTTTTGGGGATTACTTTTTTACGACATTCTGCTTTTGTAATCTTCGTAACTAAACTTTCGTATCAGTTTAAACGCATCATTCTTTGTCCAAATACCAATGGATGGATGTGTTACACCGTTAAACATGGTAGTTTTCACCATTGTATAATGCATCATATCGTCAAACACAATTCTATCACCGATTTTCAATTCCTTGTCGAACGACCAATCGCCATAAAAGTCGCCGGCTAAACAACTGTTGCCGCCCATCCGATAGGTTGGTTTCCCTTTTTCACAATTTGTAGCTCCGATTATGGCAGGTTTGTAGGGCATTTCGAGGCAATCGGGCATGTGACACGAGAAAGAAACATCGAGCATGGCTGTTTTAATTCCATGGTTTTCCACTATATCAACAACCGTGGAAACCAACACACCTGTACGCCATGCAAAAGCGCTTCCGGGTTCCAGAATCAGTTGCAAGTGCGGATATTTAGCCTGAAAATCTTTTAATAATCTAATCAGGTGTTCCACATCGTATCCTTCGCGGGTCATTAAGTGTCCGCCGCCCATATTCAACCATTTTATTTGCCCGAAATACTTTCCGAATTTTGCTTGAACAACTGCAAGTGTTTTTTCCAAATCAAACGAATTCGATTCACAAAGCGTGTGAAAATGAAGACCTTCCACACCTTCAGGCAGTTTATCGCCCAAAAGATCAGCAACCACGCCTAACCTTGAGCCCGGCGCACAAGGATTGTACAAATCAGTTTCTACGTCGGAATATTCAGGATTGATACGCAGCCCACAGGAGATATTCTCAAATTGTGTCTGCGGATAAAAACGTTCGAATTGTTGCAGGGAATTAAACGTGATATGACTACTGCAACGCATGATTTCGGGAAACTCCCGGTCCGTGTAAGCGGGACCGTAAGTATGCGCTTTGCTACCCATTTCCTCGTACGCCAAACGTGCTTCGGCTAACGAACTGGCAGTGGAATACGGAATATATTCGCGCACAATAGGGAAAACGCTCCACATGGCAAAAGCCTTAAATGCGAGAATAATTTCGACACCCGCTCGTTCTTTTACCGATTTAATAAGTTCCAAATTTTTTCGGAAAGCCTTTTCATCGAGCACGTAGCATGGAGAAGGAATTTTTGAATAATCCATATTTTTTGATGTATGTTTTTTAAACTTCTTTTATCCTAAAAATGTAACTGCATGAATAGCAATAATATTTTCATCAATATTTTTTGTTTCAGTATCATTTGATATTATAAACGATTTTTTAATTGGTTTATCTAAAATTTCATTGAGATTTTTCAGATGTTTTGCATCGGTAGGTATAACTTTTTGAGTCATTTTAATTTCGAAAGCAAGATAATAGTTTTGAAACTCAAGTAATAAATCCACATCCTTTCCATCATGTGTACGCAAAAAACTGAATTGAATATCTGATTGGATATTTTTTGTTTGTTTGTAAATTTCAGAAACAATGGCACTTTCATATTCATTTCCGGTAATTCCTCCGCGTTTGTTAAGTACTGCATGTGCAATGCCCGGATCGAGAAAATGAATTTTTGATGATTTTACTAATCTTTTGTAATTATTCCTTGACCAAGATGGTAGAGAAATTGTCTGATAACTTATCTCGAAATACTTAATATATCGTTGTACAGTTTTAATACTTATACCAAGTTGCTTTGATATGGACGAAGCATTCATTATACAGGCAGTATTCAATGCTAAGTGTTGTTGTAGTTTAATAAATGGCTCCAGGTTACGAAATGAAGCTAAATCTCGTATGTCTCTTTCGAGATATGTCCGAACATAATTTTTTAGCCAATTGTATTTGTCGTTTATTTCAATAGCATCATCACTTATAGCCGGATAGCCTCCCGTCTCTAAATACTGTTCATAGATTTTAATTTTCTCAGCATGTTTTTTATCTAAAAACAGCGATGGTAAAAACTCCGGTTCGTTATTTTCAGTTATCATTTTTTGAAACAACGATGGTTTTACTTCGTCTTCCCACGAATTTGTGAGCAATTCGGGTAATGTAAGCGGGAAAATTTCCATTATACTGCAACGTCCGGCAAGGCTTTCCCGTACTTTTTCTAATAAACGTAACTGACTCGAACCCAAGAGAACATAGCGCGGCTCTTCCCACTGATCGTAGGTGGATTTTATGCTTTCGATAAGTTTTGGCTCTTTTTGCACCTCATCGAGTATGGCTTGAGGGTAAAGCTGTTTCCACTGATTGGCGCTCAGATTGGAAAAACTGTTTCTTAAAACAGGATCTTCCACAGAAATATATTCAAAATCTGAAAATATTTTACGTGCTAAAGTCGTTTTGCCGGTTTGTCGTGCACCTGTGAGTACAAATATTCTTCCAAATTTTGATTTGCTCTTTTTGTTTATTATTTCAGCAAATTGCCTGTTTTTCATCTTGCCTTAATTTTGTGCAAATATAAACATTTATATTTTACATTCCATTTATTACGCCATACTATGGAATATAATTCCAATTTTTACGCCATATTATGGAATATAATTCTAAATATTACGTCATATAAGTTTAGATACTCTTCTCTATCGGTTTTTAGAAATAAAAAACAGAGCTGAACATCAATTGTTCAGCTCTGTTTTTTTTATTCACCTTTAGGGGTTAGAGGTATTCTTACAACTCCAGATCCACATCGTGCAATTCCACCCACGGTAAACCATGAATGTTCAGTTGCTCCATAAAAGGATCGGGATTGAACTCTTCGACATTGAAAACGCCTGGTTTACGCCATAAACCTTTCAGAAACATCATGGCGCCTATCATGGCAGGCACACCGGTAGTGTAACTTACGCCCTGTGTTCCGGTTTCTTTGTAAGCGGCTTCGTGACTGCAGTTATTATAAACGTAATATGTTTTTTCCTTTCCGTCTTTAATTCCGCGAATGCGGCAGCCAATCGAAGTCCAACCAGTGTAATTTTCGCCCAAATCGCCTGGATTGGGAAGAACGGCTTTTAGGAACTGGATAGGAACTATTTTCACACCATTAAATTCAACTTCGTCAATACGTGCCATGCCAATATTCTGAATTACACGCAGATGAGTCAAATATTCCTGACCGAAAGTCATCCAGAAACGGGCACGCTTAATAGTCGGGAAGTTTTTTACCAGCGATTCCAATTCTTCGTGATAAATCACATACGATTCTTTTGGTCCTATTTCAGGATAATTCAACGGTTTATGAATTTCGTGCGGTTCAGTTTCCACCCATTGTCCGTTTTCCCAATATTTACCACGCTGTGAAACTTCGCGGATATTAATTTCCGGGTTGAAATTGGTGGCAAATGCCTTTCCATGATCACCTGCATTACAATCCACAATATCAAGATAATGAATTTCGTCGAAATGATGTTTGGCAGCATAAGCTGTAAAAATACTTGTTACACCCGGATCGAAACCGCAACCTAGTATGGCGGTCAGACCTGCTTTTTCAAATTTATCTTTATAAGCCCATTGCCAGCTGTATTCAAAATGAGCCTCATCTTTGGGTTCATAATTAGCTGTATCAAGATAATTTACGCCGGCTTCCAAACAAGCATCCATAATGGTTAAATCCTGATAAGGAAGAGCTACGTTGATAACTAATTCCGGCTTATAATTGTTGAATAATGCAACTAATTCAGAAACCACATCGGCATCTACTTGAGCAGTTGTAATTTCTATGCCGTAACGGGCTTTTACTTCAGCAGCAATTTTATCGCATTTTGATTTGGTGCGACTGGCCAAAACGATTTCAGTAAATACATCCGGATTTTGAGCCACTTTGTGGACAACAACGGTTCCAACTCCTCCGGCACCGATAATCAATACTTTTCCCATTTTATTATAGAATAAAGAACAAAGATAAAAGAGCAAAGACTTTATTGCATCTTATCATCGTTGTTTATTATTTATTTTAAGTTTATAATTTATTAGTTTGAACAGTACGTTTTTTTGTTATAGTATATATATTTTCAAGGGAAGAAATCATACATTTTACTTCGATGTAAAAAGCGAACAAGTTCAATAGCATTATTTTCGAAAATAAATCACAACCTGTAATCACCAATTCTTATTCGATAACAATTCTTGCTTCCGTTTGATTTTTACAATTAACTAAGTCAGATAATTTACTTTTGAGTTGAATGTCCTCAATACAGTCGGCAATTGTATTAAGTAGCTTTTTGTCCGTTATTTTGTTGACATCTTTTTCAAATGATTTATCAATCAATACTTTCATTTTCTAAGATTTGAAATAAAACTGTTAGTGTCGATATATTTTTTAGTTCTGCCTTTTTTTATTGCATTCAACATGCCGATATCATCCTTTTCTTCTTCAGAAAGTATTTTTGCTTTCAAGCCCATTTTCATAACGATTTCAGCTATTAGTTTAATGTCACTTGCTGAATCTCCATTTAATACTAAAGTTTGCATAAATGCTATTTTTTAAAGGATTTAACTCGTAAATAAATCTATCATCAAATTATTTGAATAAGCATACAAAAATACATTTTTTTCGGGGAATTCCGAAAAAATATTTTATCAGGTTTCTATTTGTTCCTTGATTTTTTGTATCAAATCACTAAGCGATACAACATCCATAAAGGGAGACATTGTCCAGCTTTGAGGATTTGTGGTAACAATATAAATATGATTTGGCTGAATATCTTCAAATGCGTTGTAATTGCCTTTTGATAGATTTGGGCTGTACGATGCTTTACATTCAATGGCAAAAATCTTATTGTTGAGCTTTATTACAAAATCACATTCCGCACCATGATTGGTACGGTAAAAGAAAAACTCAGCTTCCTCGAAATGTCCCTTCAGGTTAGAAACCACTATTTGTTCCCATAAAGAACCAAAAACCGGATGACCTGAAAGTGCTTCAAAGTTTTGCAATTGTATGAGCGCTGCTGCGATTCCTGAATCGGCTATATAGATTTTTGGTGATTTTACTAACCTTTTGCCAAGGTTCGAAATGTAAGGAGGTATAACCTCAACCATATACGTATTCTCTAGCAAATCAATGTAATTCTTAATAGTTGCCGATGATACACCCAAAGAATTTCCAATGGCGGAGTAGTTGAGAATTTGACCGTTAATGTGCGCTAACATTTGCCACATTCGGCGCATAATGGTTGGTGTAAAACCTGACCAGAATTTCAAATCTCTCTCCAAAAAAGTCCATATAAAGTTTTGTCTCCATTCAAACGATAACTTTGGAGTTTTTGCCAAAATACTTCTGGGAAATGCCCCGTTCGAAAAGTACGTTTCCATACTGAATTTGTCCGAAATCTCCCCATAAAGAAATGGAGTGAGGCGTTTATAGGATATTCTTCCGGCTAAGCTTTCAGAACTTTGCAGAAGTAAATCGCGCGATGCCGATCCAAGAATAAGGAAACAGCCTGGTCTCTGCCATTCGTCAACCAAACTCCTGATAAGTGGAAAAAGCTCGGGCTTTCGCTGTATTTCATCAATGCATATTAATTTGTCTTTCTGAGAAGTGAGAAACCATTCGGCATTGTCTAATTTCTGTAAATCCGAAGGACGTTCCATATCAAGATAAATACTTTCAGGAAACAACAATAATATCTGCTTGACTAAAGTTGATTTTCCGCATTGGCGTGGCCCGATTAACGCTACTACCGGAAAATTCAACAAGGAATCAATAACATCTTGTTTTTTAATTCTTTCGATTTTCATAATGTATAATTTTACCGTGCAAATTTAAAAATTAATTTTAAATATACACGGTAAAATACGAACAATATTTTTTTTATAATCCTCTCTCTGCCAATCCGGCAGCAATATTCAGCATAATACCATTTCGGAACGGCACTACTGTTTTCTTCATATTTTCATCCTCATAATGCCCGTTAGGAATCTCGCCACCCGATTGTAACAAATCGAAAACGAAACCCATTTTGTTCAAATCCATTTCTATTACCCTATGCTCAATACCCAATAAATCATAATTTTGTCTGGCATAAAAAATTTCTCGTTCGTTATGTTTCGAGCCATAATTGAACGATACAGCTAACCGGATTCGATCAGCATATTTGTACAAAGCTACCGAACTATCCATTCCGCCGGAATAAAGTATGGCTATATCTTTTTTCATTTACACTATAAATTAAAGTCCAAAGTTAAGGCTTTCGGATAGGAAATTGAACTAATAACTATTTTTTGTATTTTTGTGTACTGATTATTAAGAAATAAATGTCCGATAAAATTCAAAAATATCTTCCTGCCGAGTGGGCCGAACAGGAATTTGTTCAACTTACATGGCCACATGCCGATACCGATTGGGCTGAAATGCTCGAAGAGGTAACCGAATGTTTCGTAAATATTGCACGCGAGATTCTGAAACGCGAGAATCTTGTAATTGTCTGTGTGGATTCCGATGAAGTGGAAGTTCATTTTTCGGAAGATGAATTAGAAAAAATCACCTTTGCCGAAATGCCAACCAACGATACATGGGCGCGTGACCATGGTGGAATTACGGTTTTTGAGGATGGAAAACCTGTGGTATATGATTTTACTTTCAATGGCTGGGGAATGAAATTTCCCGCCAATCATGATAATCTGATAACCCGCCGGTTGTATATGGCAGGTGTTTTTGGAGAAAGACAACACCGTAATTGTTATAATTTTATTCTCGAAGGAGGAAGCATTGAATCGGATGGATTGGGAACTTTAATGACTACAGCCGAATGTTTGCTGTCTGACAATCGCAATCATTTATCGGAAGAAGATATGGAAGCTAAACTGAAAGAATATTTCGGTCTGAAGCAGGTACTCTGGCTCAACCACGGATATTTAGCCGGCGACGATACCGACAGTCATGTGGATACATTGGCTCGATTTACCGATAAAAGCACGATTGCGTATGTTTATTGCGAAGACCCTGATGACGAACATTTTACGGAATTGCGCAAAATGAAAAAAGAATTGCGCAGTTTTCGTACTTCCGAAGGTGGCTATTACAGGTTGATTCCGTTACCCATGGCAGATGCCATGTACGATGAACATGGAGAGCGATTGCCGGCAACTTATGCCAACTTTTTGATTATAAATGGCGCTGTGTTAGTTCCCGCTTATAATTCACCAAAGGATGAAATTGCTAAACAACAATTGCAAAAAGCTTTTCCGGACAGAGAAATTGTTGGAATAGATTGCCGAGCGCTGGTAAAGGAACATGGTTCGTTGCATTGCGTAACGATGCAGTTTCCAAAATAATCGCAGAACAAAAATCAACGACTTAAGAAAATGAAAATTGCTTTAATTCAACAATCAAATACTTCAGAGATAGCGATTAACATCGCAAAATTGGAGAAAAATATACGAAGTTGCGCAGCGCAAAACACTGAACTTATTGTTTTGCAGGAATTACACAACGGTTTGTATTTCTGTCAGACTGAAGATACTAATGTGTTTGAACAGGCTGAGACTATTCCCGGTCCATCCTCCGAATTGTTTGGAAAGCTAGCAAAAGAATTGGGTATCGTATTGGTTCTTTCATTGTTTGAGAAACGCGCTGCCGGACTTTATCACAACACGGCTGTGGTTATCGAAAAAGATGGAACTATTGCCGGAAAATACCGCAAAATGCATATTCCGGACGATCCTGGCTATTACGAAAAATTCTATTTCACGCCCGGCGATTTGGGTTTTGAGCCTATTCAGACTTCCATCGGTAAACTTGGCGTGTTGGTTTGTTGGGATCAGTGGTACCCCGAAGCTGCCCGATTGATGGCTATGGCAGGCGCTGAGATGCTAATTTATCCAACAGCCATAGGTTGGGAAAGTACAGATACAGAAGAAGAAAAAAACCGACAGTTAAACGCATGGATAACAGTTCAGCGTGGGCATGCTGTAGCTAATGGACTGCATGTGCTTTCGTGCAACCGCACCGGGCATGAACCTGATCCATCCGGTGTAACCAAAGGCATTCAGTTTTGGGGAAATAGTTTTGTAGTGGGACCGCAAGGCGAGTTCTTGGCACAGGCTCGCAATTCTCAAGAAGAAAATTTGATAGTTGAAATTGATATAAAACGCTCTGAGAATGTGCGTCGTTGGTGGCCGTTTTTTCGCGACAGGCGTATCGATGCTTTCGGTGATTTGACAAAACGCTGGAGAGAAGAGTAAATTTACATATGTTTCAATAAGTTCATTTTGTTGTTTAAATGTGTATTTATCTTTTATATATGAACATTGAATGTCAAAGTTTTACCAAAATTTTTTGACAACTTTCAACTTTGTCATTCAACATAAATCATTAATTAAAGACAATTTATAAAAATTTTATCATACTAATGTCCAACAGTAAATATCATACCCCAATCTGTGTTTAATTAAAGTTTAATCAAGCTTAACACACATAACTTATAACTGAGAAAATTCATTTAGTTGCATTTTCTCAGTTTTTATCTAAATAAATTTCCAATCACACTTAAATTTAAATCTTTCAATTTTATAGCATTCTATTTTTGACGTTTGCTTTAACAAACGACTTTTATAATAAAAAAAATACTATCTTTGCACACTATTTCGCAAAAAACAAATAAAAAAATCAAATATAATTTTTAAAAAATAATTTTTTCCATGCAAAACAAAGGACTAATCAGAATTTTTGCAGTAGCACTCACCATTGTGTGTTTGTTTTATCTGTCCTTTACTGTTGTAACAAGCATTTATAATAAAAAAGCAAGAGAATATGCAGCAGGGGACAAGATGAAGGAGTATAACTATCTCGACTCAGTAGCAAACGAGAAAGTTTGGCTGGGTTATACCCTCAAAGAATGTCGCGAAAAGGAAATCAATCTTGGGCTCGACTTAAAAGGTGGTATGAATGTTACACTCGAAGTATCAGTTGTAGATATTATTCGTTCACTCGCTGACTACAGCACTGACCAGAAATTTAACGATGCTCTTAAACTTGCTACAGAGCGACAGAAAACAAACAGCCAGGTTCAGTATCTCGACTTATTTGTACAGGCATATCGCGAGTTAAATCCCGGAGCTAAACTTGCTCCAATTTTCAGCACATTTGATTTGAAAGACAGAATTTCGCTCTCTACCAGCGACGATGATGTTATCAAAGTACTTGATGAAGAAATAAAAGGTGCCATTAATAACTCTTTTAACGTATTAAGAACACGTATTGACCGCTTTGGTGTAGTACAGCCAAATATACAACGCGACAATAATAATACCGGACGCATTCTGATTGAACTACCCGGCGTTAAAGAACCTGAACGTGTTCGTAAACTGTTACAGGGTTCTGCAAATCTTGAATTCTGGGAAACTTATGAATTAAGTGAAATTGTAAATAATCTTGCCGAGGCAAATCGATTACTTGGCGCAATGAATGCCGGAGCAACTGATACTTTGACAAAAGACACTACCAAAACGACTTCAACAACCACTTCGGAAATAAAAAAACCTGTGAGTGCCGTTGACAGCCTGAAAGCGCAGTTGGGTAAAAAACAGGAATCTGCGGTTGATTCGCTTAAACTTATGGAAAAAAACCGTAAGGAAAATCCATTGTTTGCAGTGTTACAGATGAATGTACAAGGTGGACAGGTATTCCCAGGTCCGGTGATTGGCATGGCACTTGGTCGTGATACAGCCAAAATCAATAATTACTTCGCTATGAAACAGGTTCGTGAAGTTCTTCCTCGCGACCTTGGTTTGCGCTGGAGTGTTAAGCCTATCGACACTAAAGGAGAATGGTTCCAACTTATTGCGATTAAAATTACCAATCGCGATGGACGTGCTCCACTTTCGGGCGACGTAATTACCGATGCTCGTGCCGATTTCAGCCAAATGTCGGCTTATGCCAATGTATCAATGAGTATGAATGCTGAAGGAGCAAAAGTATGGGCACGTATGACCAAGGATAATATTGGCAAATGTATTGCTATTGCACTCGATGGATATATTTATTCTTTCCCACGTGTTAATACAGAAATTACCGGTGGAAATTCACAAATTACAGGTAATTTCACCGTTGACGAAGCTAAGGACCTTGCAAACACGCTCAAATCAGGGAAAATGCCTGCACCTGCACGTATTGTTGAAGAAAACGTAGTTGGGCCTTCGCTTGGACAAGAAGCTATTAATAGTGGTTTAATATCATTCATTATAGCATTTTTGCTGGTACTTGTTTATATGATCGTTTACTATGGTAAAGTTCCCGGACTAATTGCCGATGCTGCACTATTTGCCAATGTTTTCTTCCTGATAGGTATTTTGGCTTCTTTCTCGGCAGTATTAACGCTTCCCGGTATTGCAGGTATCGTGCTTACATTGGGTATGGCAGTGGACGGAAACGTTATTATTTACGAACGAATCCGCGAGGAAATGCGTGCTGGTAAAAGCATGAAACGTGCCATCGACGATGGATACAAAAATGCAATTTCTGCTATTGTTGACGGTCAGGTAACAACACTTATCACCGGTATAGTGCTTTCAATTTTCGGAACCGGGCCTATCAAAGGTTTCGCCAATACGCTGATTATCGGTATTATTACATCATTTATTACTGCTGTGTTCCTTACCCGTTTAATGTTATCGATGTATGCAAAACGCGATAATGCAAAAGAACTAAGCTTCACAACACCGCTTACTAAAAACTTCCTGCAGAATATTAAATTTGATTTTATCGGAAAACGCAAAATTGCTTACATAATTTCAGGAACTTTGATTGTTATCAGTTTAATTTCGTTTGCTACACGAGGTTTAAATCTTGGAGTTGACTTTTCGGGAGGACGTTTTTATATCGTACGCTTCGACGAGCCGGTAAAAACGGATCATGTTCGTTCGTTGCTCGAAAATTCATTTGAAGGTGATGCAGTTCAGGTAATTACCATTGGAAACGAAAATCAGGTACGTATTTCTACCAAATACAAAATCAATGACAATTCTGAAACACTTGATGATGAAATAGAAGAAATTCTTTACAAAGGGCTTAGTCCGTTACTTAAAAAATCGGTTACCAAAGATCAATTTGTAGAAAATTATATTAAAAACTCACGAAAAGTTGGACCAACAATTGCAGATGATATTAAAACCGCAGCAGTATGGGCAGTAGTATTTGCTCTGATTGCGATTGGCTTGTATATTTTTGTTCGATTCCGCGAATTCGGATATGCTGTTGGTGCCACAGTTGCACTAGCTCATGATGCGCTGATTACAATTGGAACATTCTCGTTACTTTACAGCATAATGCCTTTCTCAATGGAAATTGACCAATCATTCATTGCTGCTATTTTAACTGTTGTAGGTTACTCTGTTAACGATACTGTAATTATTTTCGACCGTATTCGTGAAAATGTTGGACTTTACCCCAAACGCGACAGATTAACTGTAATGAACGATGCTATCAACGCAACATTAAGCCGTACATTCAGTACAGCCATGAGTACACTGGTGGTATTGCTTGCAATCTTCTCTTTTGGTGGAGAAACCATTCGCGGATTTATTTTCGCAATGTTGTTTGGTATTGCTATCGGTACTTACTCTTCAGTTTTTGTGGCATCGCCTATCAGTTATGAATTCTTTATGCGTAAACGTAAAAAAGGAATTCATGCCTCAAACGAAGAAGAAAAGAAATAATCACTTCAAATAATTTTAAAAAAGCCTTATTGAGAAATACAGTAAGGCTTTTTAATAAAAATGGATACTAAAAAGCAATACACCAAAAAACATGGCAACATTCTCCGATTTAAACGTTGGAGCAGAGCTAAGTATGCTGTTTTTGCAAGTATTTCCTCTTGTGTGAGCATTGGCAGGTTGAAAGCTTCAATAGCTGATTGTTTACTGAAAAAACAGGAAAATTCCTTAAGCGAAAATAACACTATATTTAAAATTAATGATACTGAAAATAAAGATTCAGCGTTTTCGGAATTGCCAGAGCAAGTAAAATTCAGTGACAATCTCAACTTTTTTGCTTTTGAAATAGCTGTAGGTAACCAGCCTTATAATTTTTCATTCGACATTTTTTATTTTATTCAATCAACAGAACCAAAGGTTGATGCGTGGATTTTTCCGGCATCAACCTTTTTTATTTAAAACTATTATGAATAGATATTATTTTATTGCTTTAGTTCTCACAGTATTACAAAATAACATAGCAAATTCCACCGAAACTGATACGATAAAAGTAAAATTAACTGAAGTTGATATTACTGCCCGCAAAAATTTGATGGCATTCACTCCCGACAAAACCCTGCATCAAATCAAGAAAGAAGAAATTAAACTAATGCCGGTTGCCTCAATCGATGGATTACTTGAACAGCTTGCAAGCGCCGACATTCGCACCAGAGGTGTAAACGGAACTCAAGCTGATATTAGCTTACGTGGAGGAACTTTCGATCAGGTTATTGTACTACTGAACGGAGTAAATATCACCGATCCGCAAACGGGTCATTATAACCTTGATATTCCGGTTGATATATCAAATATTGAACGAATAGAAATAATTCAGGGAGTGCAAGCTTTAATCTTGGGCATCAATCCTTATAGCGGAGCAGTCAACATCGTCACGAAGCAAAACACTGAAAATAATGTAAAAATAAAACTCAGCGGTGGAAGTTTTAATTCCTATATGCAAAATTTTTCAGTTCATAAAGCGGGTAAAAGGAATGAAATTACTTTCTCGGCATCAAACAATCAAAGTAAGGGTTATAAGCCAAATACTGATTATAATATGCAGGATGCGTATTTTCAGTCAGTATTCAGAACAAAATCTGCCGGTAGATTTGAGATGCAACTGGCTTATCAGCAAAAAAAATACGGCGCTCACGGATTTTACTCTCTCACCTACCCCGACCAGTACGATAATCCCCGAACACTTTATGGATCAATCAGTTGGAATTATGCAATAAAAAATTTACAACTCCACTCACAAGCATATTACCGAGGTCATACCGACAGATTTGAACTTTTTAGATATCCGGAAAAAACACCTGCCTGGTATAAGGGACATAACTATCATTTGAATAATACCGGTGGATTAAAGTTAAATATGAATGTACCGATAGCTTATGGAAAATTTACTTTAGGAGGCGAAATACGTAAAGAAAATATTTTCAGCAGTGTTTTAGGAGAAAACATGGAAAAACCAATTAAAGCATTGTTCGAAGAAAACGCTTTTTACTCCAAACAGAGTGAAAGACTAATATCGACAGGATTTACCGGCATCGAACAATCAACAGAGAAATGGGACATTGCTGCCGGAGCAGCTATTGCTCACAGTCAACGTTTTGGCTTTCAATGGTCAGGAGCTTTCAATATGCAATATATTTTTAACGATAATTTGAGGTTTTTTGTTTCGGGCAATCGTGCCTTCAGACTCCCGACTTTTACCGATTTATATTATAAAAGTGTTTCGCAGCGTTCGAATCCTTTATTAAAGCCCGAATACGCAACAACTTTTGAAACGGGGTTAAAACTCAACAAAAATAATCTTAAACTTGATGTTACGGGATTTTACAGAGCAGGCACAAATCTTATCGACTGGATAAAACTTCCGGATTCAACGATATGGATAAGTAGTAATCTGAGTAAAGTGAATACACTCGGTGCTGAATTTACAGCCGGTTATTTATTCGATGGAAATTTTGCAAAAAAAATTACAGTATCGTACGCTCTGTTGAATATGACAAGACCTAACACACCGTTTATTTCGAAATATGTGCTTGATTATCTTCGTAATAAGGTAAATATTTCCTTTCAGCACAATATTTATAAAAATCTTACTGGAACCTGGCAGGCAGGATACTATAACAGAGCTGGTGAATATATTACTGTTCAAGGCGGAACTTCCCAAAGTTACAAACCCTATTTTATAGCCGACTTCAGACTTATGTGGAAACTTAGAAATTTGGAACTGTTTGCTGATATGCGTAATTTTACCAATACTCAATATGCAGATTTTGGCGGACTTACACAACCCGGCATAAATTTTAACACTGGTTTTACTCTAAATTTTTTCAAAAAATAGCTTTGATATGATAATGTAGAAAAAAAATTTTATATTTATGATAACACTAAACTTACATCTGTAACATTTGTTACATTATAAGAATGATTTTAATTCCATCATAAAATATTTGCTAAAAACCAACAATTTTCATTAATATACATTATATTTGTACTTTGATTTAATCTTTTATTACAAGAAATTATTTCACTAATATACTAATGATTAAAAATTTACTACAATGAAAACACTAAAAAAATTAAGTTTGCTACCGTTAA